>JAHFHB010000249.1 GCA_023247135.1 Candidatus Omnitrophota bacterium | reverse complement strand
CAAATCCCCGGCTGATAGCTCATCCCCGAAATGCTTGACTTCCACAGAAAGCGGATGAAATTTGACCATCGTCAAATGTTCATTACCATGGTTCTGATAAGATAATTGAAAGCCGTAATCACCGGCTTTCCCGGTTTTAAATAACGCGACTTCATGCACTCCGTCGAATGAAGAAATAATTTTATCTCGGTCATAGTTTGTGGCCAAGCCCGGATCATTCCCCATAAAATGCAGCATAACCTGCTTCCATTTTTTGGAGAGCCCTTGAATTTCTTCCTCCAAATGCTCCTTTGAAAAAATCCAAGTGTGCATACCGAAAGTAACATCCGACACTACGGCCAAGCGCCCTGCGATGTCTTTAAAAGACAATTGCAGATTCGGGTTCTGTTGAGGCGCACTGCGAAGAATTTCCACAAGAGATGAAATTATGGAGAGGTCTTGAACAGGCTTTAAAAGATGGCCCGCGCGATCCACTTCATAAAGCCTTCCGGTTTGAACATCCAATATAAAATTTTCTTTGAACCAAACAAACCAGGGGTCTCCGGCCACGGAAATGATCTTTAATGAAAGGTCGGCGTTTTGATCTCTCTCAACGTAACGCAGCGGGAATTTACCAAGCAGTTCTTCCCGGTAAATGGGCCAATCACGCGCATCTCCCCCTGTTTTCAATGTTCGAACCAATACGTCTTCCGGAATCATTTCATCCGCAATCGACAATGATTTTTCCCACGAATGCGAGCGCATCTCGGAAGCCGCGACGCTGCGGCGGATGATCGTGTCGCGCGCTGCGGGAGAGATTTCGGAGGCGATACTTTCAAAGACTGGCGGCAGGAATTTTGCAAGATCCGTCTCGACAATCGCAAGGCCAGCGCGTTCAAGTTCCGCGGCAAGCCCTACCTCCGGCAAAGATAATCCGTATTCACCGGCCGCAATCTGAGCTTTTTGTTCGGACGATAAATTCGCCATATTCTCAAGCACCGCTTTGCGAGCTTCCGCAATCTGCGCATGCAAAGTTTCGTAGCCGGGCCAAAAGCTTTGTAGCTCAGGATTGTCAGCCCCTCTTTTGCCCAGGGTTCTCAGCAAATGCCAAACGGGGTAACCGCGATCCAGATAACTCTCGTTGATTTCCGCGCCAAAGACAAACCGTCCCGGCTCAAAAAGGTAGGGATAACTGCTTTTAAAAATCGCCTGGGATTTTTCGCCATAGCCGGAGTTTGAAATAAATTGCTCCGGATTCGCAGGGAAATGTCCTGCATACAACGTTGCAAAGACAAGATTATTTTCATCCAGCCCCAGCGTGGGACGAATTTTATTAATCGCTTCCAGCGTCTTGGCCGTGTCATCAAACACGACTGCCGGTTCTTTCGTCGCAGCCAAACGGTTCTTCACCTTTTTCCAGTCCATCCCCTGAATGTCGTGAAATTCCAACGTTTCTCCCGGATAACGCCGCGCCCAGGCCGCTTGTAAAAGTTTGGCCGCCCAGCGGCCGCTGCCGGGCATGACTAAAATGATACGCGGTTTAAACTCGTGCTGATGAATCCGGTCCGCGAGATTTTGCGACGCTTCTTTGAGGTAAACACGTTCCTGCGCCGGTAATTCCAGATCCGTCGCCGACGCAACCCGTCTTGTCTCCGAACGCGCAGCGCTGAGAAACGCGGTGATGTCGTTGCGCTCCAACCCTTCCCTGCGGGATTTTGTGACAATCAGCCGAACCTTCGAGTACCCCAGGTATTTCGAGTAGGGCGCACCGATTTGACTTTGCTCCACTGCAGTAATTGCGGCCGCAGAATGATCTTTCATGCTTGACTCAAATTCAGTGATCAACCGCGCTTTCAATGCATCCCGCGCCTGAATCAGATCCAGAAGCGCCGGCGACGCCGTATGCCAGTATTCCGGCAGTTCGATCGGCCGGGGGTGCGCCAGAAGCGGTGAATTGCCATACCGTGCCAGCGCTTTGAGGTCAATCGATGGCTCAATGCCAAGCGCTTCGGCCAATTTCACCAGCGTGGGAAGATGATTGAGCCGAAGAGCGATGACCGGCTTTTCTGCGCCCAGCTGGGTCAACGCTTTCGCCGCTGCGCGGAAAAACTCACCCGTAATCCCTTTTCCCTGATTCTCTTTAGCCAAGGCCCTGCCAAACTCGATGACAGGTGTTCTTTGTGAGAGTTGATCGCGATTCAGTTCGAAGAAGGCCTCTTCAGGCGCCTGCATGAGAATGCCATTTTCTGAAATCTTCTCGGCTTTCGCACTGCCGTCTTTCCACACCTGGAAAAATCCAGGCTGCTCGGGATCCTTTTGAAGCCTGTATGCAGGAGCCCCGTCTCTGCCCGGAACTTCGATGGTATCCGGCAGAGCCGCCAACCATCGGTCTAAAAACTCCTGCGACGGCTTGGCCCGGCGCGCCTGTGTAAAAATAATCTTATGCTCCTTGATGCGGTCGATGGAAATTCGCTGCCTGCCCAGATGCCCGCTGCTATCCCCATGTGGCAGGCCGTCGCGGTCCCATTCGTAGTGGAAAAGAGTCTCCGGTTTTGCATCTTTAAACTCCAGCGAGATGGTCAAGCGGCCGTAAGACCCGCCCATATGCGTCCCTTCACCCTGGTAGACTTGAATGGCCTGGACTTCAGAAAATCTTCCCCCGATAAAAACATAAAGGCGTTCCAACTGCTCCCGGCTGAAAACATTTTTGGCAATCGAAAGGGATTCCTTCGGGCTGTAGGCCTCTTCAATCTCGGGACTCCAATCACTGCCTTCATGCCAGTCATGCCGAATCAGTTTCACCGTCATCGCGCCAACTTTGTCCAGTTCATTTTCAGCAACAGGCGCAACTTCCGCCGCTTCGTCCGAAGAGGCAATCCGGCCCATCCCCGATTCCTTCACAGCGATAAGACGATGCATGACATGCGCCTCGATGTTCTTGCGCATTAATTCCGGAGTAACCTCTTTTATTGCTCTCAGCTCTTTGATAAGCTCATCATGCTTCGTTCTAAGAAACTCCGGAGATACCGACGCATAGACATCCACGTATTTCTGCACCTCTGCATCGTAATCGATGTCCTCGCCCATGAGATGGACTGCGGTTTCAGGTTCAAGCAGACCGTACGGGCTCTTATAGACTGCAACAAAAAGTTCACCGGTACTGCCATCCACAACCAGAACGTCGCCTGCTTTAAAAGCAGGTTTGCCATCAATCAAAACCTGATTTCCTTCGCGGGTCATGCCTTGAATTCCACCGATCATCGGAATCCCCCGGCCCCTTGCAAGAACGCTCTCATGCAGGGCTTCATGTCCATCCGGGATGACAGTGGCCCCAATTTTGTCACCCAAAATAGCCCTGTTTAAACTATCAGTTGAAGCCAAGCTGACCAAAATTTCGTCAGGCTTTGTGGACTGACTCTCCGACAGGCTGAAAATAAAACGCCCCGCAAACGCACCCGGCGAGGAAGGAATTCCCCGGGCCACGCGCCGCAGATATTTTTCCGCTCTCCGGTCAGACCGGATTTTCTGCGTTTTAAATTCTTTTTGTCTGTCGGAAAGCTGTCTCACCGTGGTGCTTACGTCGAAAATGTCTAGAATTCCTTCAGCCGCCATATCAAGCGAAGACCGGATTTGGGCATCGGGCGCCAAAACCGCATCACGGCTTTGGACAATCCAGAGTTTCCCGCTTTCGATGAC
>JAHFHB010000248.1 GCA_023247135.1 Candidatus Omnitrophota bacterium | reverse complement strand
TGAGCGGGCTGTCTCTGGCGCACGGAGTCCTTGTCGACAGTTCTATCGTGATTTTGGAAAATATTCTTGTAAAAAAAGAAAGAGGATTTACGGATTACCGGGCCATTCGCGAGGGGGCCGAGGAAGTCTGGCTTGCGCTATTGGCCTCCCTGACGACGATGGTCATTGTTTTTCTCCCGATCATTTTCATCGATAAAAAAATCCAGATGATGTACGCGGGCCTTTCCTTTACGATCGTGGCCTCTCTGGTCATTTCTTTTTTTGTCGCGCAAATGCTTGTACCGATGCTCATGATGCAGTGGACGCGCGGGCGGCTGAAGGTTTCGGGGGATCATCACCAGCAGAAGGGTTTTATGGGTTTTGCGGAGAGAGGCTATCACCGCCTGATGGAACTCAATCTGCGTAACCGCTACCTGGTGGTTTTTATCGTGTTTCTTATTTTTGCCTACAGCGGTCCGCGTCTGATGAGCCGCCACATCGATACGCCCTCCACGTATGAAGAGAATGAATTTGCGATTGTCATTTTTCCGCTGGCCGGCGCGCGCCTTGAAGCCAATAACGATGCTGTCAAGAAAGTCGAAGAGCTTCTTGCGAAAATTCCTGACATCGCGCTTTTTTCCACCACCGTCCGGCAGGACGACGTGCGCGTCAGCGTCCAGCTCAAACCCAAAGCCGAGCGCCAGTACTCTAAAGATGAAATCCTGGATTTGATCGACAAGCAGGGCAATGAAATGGTCAAGGAAGTGCATGACGATTACAGCCTGCTGGTCGACGAAGGCGCCAGCTCTTCGGATCAGAAAAAACTGATCGTGAATATTTTTGGCAATGAGGGCGATGTGCTGCAGAAACTGGCCATCGAGTTTTCCAACCGCATGGGCAAGGTGAAAGGCCTCAGCAATATCGTGATGACGGATCTGCGCAAACGGCCTGAATATTCCCTGGTGGTGGACCGCGGCCGCGCGGCGCTTTACGGGCTGAGCACTTCAAAAATTGCGGATGCGGTGCATGCCCAGGTGCGCGGCATGCGCCCGACCAAGTACCACGAACTCAGCAAGGGGCAGGAAATCGAAGTGATTACACGCCTGCAGGCCATTTACCGGCAAAAGATCGATGACCTGAAACTTGTTCCGATTGAAACAAGCAGCGGCAAGCAGGTGCCGCTCGGCGAAGTCGCCAATTTTTATCCGTCCGTCGGCCCGCAGACGATTGACCGGATGGACAAATACCGCTATGTTTTCGTAAAAGGGGACGTCCGGGTTCCGCTGGAGCAGGCCGCCATTGATGTCAAAGCCGCGCTTGCCGATGTCAAACTGCCGGATGAATATTATTGGCGTTTCGGCGGCGGCTACGACGAGCTTGTCGGCAGCAAGTCGCAGCTTTCCATGGCACTGCTCCTGACGCTTTTTCTCGTGTATGGAACCATGGCCTGCCTTTTTCAAAGCTATCTTCAGCCGCTTTTGATCATGCTGGCCGTGCCTCTGGCCACGGTCGGCATCTGGCTGGGGCTTGAGCTGACGCACAAGCCGCTGAGTCATCAGGTTTTCATCGGCATGATCATTCTGACGGGCTATGTGGTCAACGCCGCCATTATTATGGTGGACCGCTGCAATCAACTGCTGGCATCCGGCATGCCGAAGCGTGAGGCCGTGGTGCGTTCCGGCCTTGACCGGTTCCGGCCGATTGTGATGACAACCTGTTCAACTGTGCTGGGGTTTATGCCGATGGCTTTTAACTGGGGCCAGGCCAGCGATCTATGGTCACCGCTGGCGGTTACCGTCATCGGCGGGCTCACCAGCTCGACGCTGCTCACTCTTTTTGTACTGCCTGATTTTATGATTATCTGCGATGAAATCGTGGCGGGTTGCAGGAAAATCGCAGAGATGCTTTCGCGTTTTTTTTCAGATTTATTCCGTCTGGGCACGGCGAACCGCTGAAGCGGCGCGGACGGTTTAGCAATGGCTCGATCAACGAGGAGGAAATACCATGACTGAAAATCCGGCTCAACCGCTCGATCAAGCAGTAAAACCGCGCCTGTACAAGCGGCGCGCCCGCAACATTTTAATTCACCGGCCCATGCAAAAAGAATTCACGATGGTTTTGATCGCGCTTCTGATGGTGTCTCTTTTAGCCATCAGCTTTGTGATTCATTCCACCATCCGCGAGGCCGTTTTCGGCGGGGGCTACCGATTCGGAACCGTCAGCCCGGCGGAGGTGCTGTCCTCAGACGTCAGCTACCTTTTGATCGTGCGCGTCGCCTGCGTTATTTTCGTGACGCTGATCATCATCGGGATGTTCGGGGTCTTCTTCCTGCACCGTGTGGCCGGCCCGGTGTACCGCTTCCGCCAGACCTTCCTCAAGCTCAACCGCGGCGAAGTACCGCCGCAGATCAAACTGCGTGAAGGCGACTTCTTCGAAGAGACAGCCCAGGAGATCAATAAATACCTGGAGCATCTTAAGGCGCAGCAGCACCCCGCTGGATAGATTGTAAAATAGTTAAATATTATTTTAATATTTTATATATTTCAAGGTTTCCTCGATTGACACCCGGATGTTTCCGGGTATAATACACGAACTTCATGCAGGGTATAAAAGTGGGCCCCGATGCCCACTTTTTTTGCTTTAATAGGAAAAAAAGGCGTCAAAATTCAGCCCCGGAGCGTTCAGCAACGGGACCAAGAACGAGGTGAACGATCGTGAGTCAGGAACTGCTGGTTCAGCTAGAGGCCATTGAGAAAGAAAAGGGCATCACCAAAGAAATTCTTTTGGATGCGCTCAAACAGGCGCTGTTGTCGGCCTGCCACAAAACCTACCCCGAAAAACCGGGCATCGACGTTGAAATCGACCCGCTGACTTTCCGTATCCGGTTAGTCCATGAAGGCAGCGAGGTTCGCGATCCGCATTTCGGCCGCATTGCCGCGCAAACGGCCAAGCAAGTCATCATCCAGAAAATCCGTGAAGCCGAACGTGATTCGATTTTCGGCGATTACACGAAGCGCACCGGCGACATCGTTTCGGGCACCGTGCACCGCTTTGAGAAAAAGGCGATCATCGTTGACCTTGGAAAGACCGAGGGGATTCTGCCCCTGCGCGAGCAGTCCATCGCCGACGATTACCGCCAGGGCGATTTGATCCGGGCCTATGTGCTCGAAGTCAAAAAAACCCCCAAGGGTCCCGAAGTCATTTTGTCGCGCGCGGCCGCGGGCTTTGTGGCCAAGCTTTTCGAGCTGGAAGTGCCTGAAATCCATGACAAAATTGTACAGATCAAAGGCGCGGCTCGCGAGGCGGGCTCGCGCACCAAAATCGCCGTTTATTCCAACGATGACAAAATCGACTGTGTCGGCTCCTGCGTGGGAGTGCGCGGCCAGCGTGTGAAAAATATCGTGCGCGAACTTGGCGGCGAAAAAATCGACATCGTGCGCTACAGCGACGACCTGGAAACTTATTTGAAAAACTCCATGTCGCCGGCAGAACTTGCGGAGATCAAACTGAACCGGCCCGCGCAGGCCGCTGAAATTTTCGTGCAGGATGACCAGCTTTCCCTGGCCATCGGTAAAAAAGGCCAGAATGTGCGGCTGGCTTCCAAATTGCTCGGATGGCGGCTGGATGTGCGCAGCCTCAGCCAGAAAATTCCTCTTTCCGATCTTGACGGCGTGGGGGAGAAAACCGAACAGGTCCTGCGTGCGGCGG
>JAHFHB010000018.1:3442-14161 GCA_023247135.1 Candidatus Omnitrophota bacterium | reverse complement strand
TTTACACGGATGGCATTGTCTTAAAATGCAACACTGGCGGGAGAGAGAGGTAAAAGGGGGTCTTAGACGTCCACAACCATGATGGACAGCTCGACAAGAACGTCCTGCGCACTGAGGGCCTGATCGGCGACAGCCTTATAGGTTACTGAAAAATCTCCGACAGCGACTTCACCATCGCCGGAGTCTTTCTGGCGGTCGTAGAGATGCGTGTTATTCTCACTCAGAGCCACAAAACCAGCGTTAGCTTCCACCAGGTGCGCATTACCGGATTGCTTGTTAAACGCACCCGCATCGGCCTTTACAGAGACGCCAGGAATAGACACGGACACCTTCGCCTGGACAACGCCGCTGTCTCTGCCCAGATGGTTGGCCTTAATATGGTAATTCACGGCCTGCTGGTTGGTTTCAGACCCCTCGAGGAAATCCTTAAAGGCCAGGGTAAAACTCTGTAAATCCCCGGAAATCTCACTGGCCTGAGGGACGCTGATGCTCACACTGTGAGAGGCCGCTACGCTGGAACCTGACGCCACAGGAACGGACAGGATAAGCGCCGCCATCAAAACGAAACACACCCGCTGCGCGGCTGCCATCGCTCTCAGGTTTGTCTCACTGAACTGCATTTTCACTTTTCTATCTCGCACGTTTTTCAGGATGTTAAAAGTGTTTTAATGTTCACAGTACTCGCATCTGTTCAAAGTGTATGATTACTAGACATATAAATCAAGAGCATTAAAACTAATAAACAAGTTTAATATCTCATTTAATAGTAAATAAGATCTCTGCTTATCTTTGAATATCTTTTATAATCAAATAAATGTAACAAAAATTGACATTCATGCTGTAAATCATTTGTTTAAAATAGGATACGCAAAATCAATGTTTTCAAAAAAGCTATGCAGATTGCTTCTCAGAAGAGCGCTCTAGGGCAAAATAGAGGTCTTGCCGCATGAGAGGGCCGGTTGGGACTTCTATATTATACGGCTGTGAGGTCAGTTTATAGCCCTCCGGGACAGTCTCCTCCTCAACGAAAACGCTCAATTTGCCGGGCGGCAGGTCACGAATAAAGAACCGGCCCTCACGGTTGGTCACGCTCTTAGTGCCGCCCGCCGAAACGGCTATACCGGCCAGACCCCGCTCATCGCTTCCCTTGGAGCCGTCGTGATTTTTGTCGTCAAACACCATTCCGCTGATAATGCGCTCCGCTCCCAGCACGATGTCATAGGTGACGACATCCCCGGCGGCCGCATCAAAGGACTTTTCAGTGGGACTCAAAGTCCGGTATCCTGACGGGAGCGAATCCAGATCAATGCGCACCTGGTTAGCTCCGGGCAAAACGCGAAAAATGGAATAGAACCCTTCCCCACTCGTTTGTCCGCGTTGACCGGACGTCATTTTAAGTCCGATGCCGGACATCGGAATATCGCCCACATCAAAAAAATTGTTATGGTTCAAATCAAGATAGACCCGGCCCCGGACCTGAATTTGCGCGCTCACGCCAAAATGCACCGTCTGAACTTCTCCGGGCAGTAACTCCATAGCTTGCTGGCTCACCGTAGAAAAAAACCAGCCCTCGGGAACCTGCCCGTTTGCCGTAACCACCCATTTGCCTTCTTTGACACGGAGACGATAAAAACCTTTCTCGTCTGTTCTTTTGGACGGCCCGCCGGCTATGGAAATCTGAAAACCGGCCAACCCGGGCTCCTCCGGGTCACGCACACCGTTGGCATTGATATCTTTAAAAACATAGCCTTCCACTTTTCCCTTTTGCGGAATGCGGAAAGGACTTAACATGCTGGTGCGCAGGCCCGTCACCAGGGAAAATTCCGCTTGCGGCGCTTCGCCCACAATAGATTTCAGCGTCACCGCGCGGCTGTCCACAAAAACACTTGTTTCCGGAGATATCCTGAAATAAAGCCCGGCGTTGCCCTCGATTCTGTCCTGCTGCAAAAACGGCTGCTGCACCTTGTTAAACGTGTCCTCCTCATTGGTATAACGCACGCCGACCCGCAAAGTACCCGGCAAGGGCGAAAGCTGGCGTCCATAATCAATCTGAAAAACAAATTGCCCCGGGTAAGTCCGTTTTCCCGGAGGCAGCGGCTCTCTTTCCGAAAGTTTATAAACCGTATATTGAACGAGCAGTGACAATCCGGACAAAAGACTCATGTTCATTCCCGCACCCGCGCCGCTGCGGTTTGCGTTAAAGCCGGGAGAATCGACCGCCTTGCGAAAACTTTCCAGACTGCCCGTCGTAAAAAACCCGATGTTATCCAGAAACGGTCTGCCGAGATAAAAATCTTTGGAGAAACGCCCATCCAATCGCTTGCGGATCAGCGGCGAGGAAAAGGCCCTCTGGTCCTCGTAAGAAGCGCCAAATTGTGCCGTAGCACCGCTTGGCGCCGACCACTCCAGCCTGGGAGAAAATGTTTTCGCATAATCATTTTTAAAACGCGGATGATTGCTGGGAGAAGTGCGGCTGCGCAGAAGACTTGAATCCAGGTAGGCGCGAACACTGCTTTCGGGCGGATACCAGCCGGCATAAAGCGTGTATCCCAGCTGGCCGCTGCCCGCCACCGATCCGGTGACAGTCCTGTAATCTTTTTCAACATTCACCCAGCGGTTTTCGACCGAGAATTTTTCCGTGTTCAAAAGCAGCACGGTATTGAGCGCCGCCTGCTCTTTGTCATCGGTACCCATCTCCGCCGTGAGGCGCACAGGCCCGCGGCCCAGATCCAGCCCCACATCCGCGTTACTATCCGCCCGGGCTTCCGGCGGGCCGGACCAGCGATGGTACGCCGCCGCCGAAATCTTGTTTTGCTTCCATAAAAAATATTGCGCGCCAGCCCCCGCGTATTTATTTTTTATCTCCCGGTTTCTGATTCCCGCCGGGCTGTCGATCGAAGACCCGTCGCGTTCGTGTCCCACGAAGAAAAACGGATGCACGCTATGCGCCTCTCCTTTTTCAAGACGCATCACGGACGGCGCCAGCGAAACCCCCTGAATGCGGGCTCCCGGAAAACCGTATTGATCCGCATTCACAAACTGGGTTCCGACCACCCCATCCATATTTTGCACGTGGGGCAGTTTCGTGTCGTAAAGCCCCATTTTTGCATCCATCGGCATGGTCACTCCGCCGCCGGTGGTCACATCCTTGCGGTATTGCATCAGAAGATTTCCCTTCAACTGGCCAAAAGGCGTTAATCCTTTCAGCCCCATTTGATGGTCGCCTACCCGGCGCACTTCCGAGACTTTGGCAAGTTCCCGGCCGTCGTTTTGGAACGAGTAACGCGTATCGTAAAAAAATTTAAATGCGCGCTTTTTCTGCGACTGGTAAAGGGGGGATCGTTCCCGGTCCATTTTTTTACGGGTTTCGATTTCGGCTTTGGGGACAGTGACCGTGATGCGGATACTGCGAACTCCGGCAGATTCCCATAAAAGAATAAGAGTGGCTCCCGGCTGTTTGCCCTCAATGATCATTTCTCCGGGCTTCTCCTGCTGGATAAAAATGGGGGTGGGGTTCATCGCCAGGGAACGCTCGAGACCCTCTGTTGGAATCGTGATCGTTTTCCCAGCCTCCACAGAATAATTTTGTACTTTTAGTTTTTCCGAGGCGGCGGGATCGCGGCCCTGAAGAGCGGGCCTTACGGGGGCAGGCAACAGCACGCGCCGATCCCCCGCAGTGGGCAGATCGGCATAGCCGGTTTGTGTCATGCAAACCAGCAGCGCTAAACTCACTAATTGTTTTTTGATTCTACTCAATTTTTAGAGGAATTTCCCTGACAATGACCTCTTGAGCGTCGGGTCCAAGTTCCATCGTAATCACAAGCTGATAATCCCCAGGGGCCAGCACTCCCGCCCATTCTGTCTGCGCAATGCCCTGGTCGCCCGGAAACGTACGGATGGGCGTCAAATCTCCCTTGGCGATCAGCGCTTTACTGGCATCCATAATGTGGAAATGCCCCGTCAAAAGAATGTCGGTGTTGCCCGTATTTTTAAATTCATATTGCAAAAGGAGCGGCCTGTCTTCCTGCGGCGGCTTATAGGAAAGATTCAGCAATTCGCCTTTACGCAGGGCGGTGCCTTCGGCTTCAAAAAATACAAGCGTTCCGATGCGCGGTTGTACGACCACTGAAGTTTTGGGTTTCCCATCATCCTCTGCCGGGTTCTCAAAGACAGGCAATCCACGAAAGAAGACTACGCAAGCGTAGCCGCCGGAAGCATCGGCAGGCGTCGAAACTGTAATTCCGATACTTTTTTTTGAATGCGCCTCCACGGTCAATTCCTGCTGTTCCAGGACAACCCACTTCGCGCAGGAGTAGGGAACCACGCCGGGAGGCGGGAACTCCCGTTCAAGGTGCTTGTCTTCCGTCAAGACATTGGTCACGTCGCTGAGTTCGGTCACGACGTCAAGAGCCTTGGCCCCGTTATTCCAGACCGTAATGCTGCCGGTCTGGGCGCTTCCAGGAGCACCGGCAAGGCGGATATTGGTGGGGCCTACGGCCATGCCGAATCCGCCCGGAGACGCTTTCTCTGAGTCGGTAGCCGCCACTAACGGAGCCGGCGCTGCGGGAGCTGCGGGGGCCGCCCAGGCCTGCGGAAACACACTCCCGAAACTCAAAAGAATCATGACTGTCACAACGCGCATTGCATCCTCCTTATGTGGTCGTGTAAAGCCGGTAACGGATCGATGTGCGGTAGTACCCGGCCTGCTCAGCCGGGGGCACGGTCAAATCATACTGGATCAAAATTTCGGCTTCATCTCCGGCTCCGCTGGAAAGAAAAATTTCCTGCTCGCCTAGTTCCATGTTCCGGCGGTTCGGCGCCCGCAAAAGCCCGTCCCCCTGCCGAAGCACCGAGTGGTATTGTATCGTTTCGGGTTTCAGCGCGTTCAAATTTTCATTGACGGCTTGACGCTCCAAAATTTGCGTCACCCGGTAAGGCTTATGCAGGTCCGTTCGCACCGTGAGCCGGATTTGCCGCGAAACGCTTTCAGACACCGGCTCGCCATCTGACGAATAACTTTCCACCGCGCCAAAATCCAGATCCTGAATTCCCTCAACGGCTTCGATGTCCAGGGCGAACTCTGCGCGGGAAACGCGCGGACAGAAAAACAAAATCAGCACAAGCCCCGCCACAAACAGAGAGTTTCTCTTAAGAAAGTTCGCCATTGATCGTCACCGACCCATAATAATTCCCAGCATCCAGAACCTCAGACTCGCCCAGCTGGTAGTGGATTTGAAATTGGTCCGCTCCCCCGCCGGAACGCGATGAAAAAATGAGCCGTTTTCCGGGTTTAAGTTCTTCGTAGCCAGACGCTTCGGTCTCTCCCCCCGCACGGCCCGGGGTCACCCTGAATTTCATCGTGCTTTCCGGCGGCGCGGCGCCCTCATCACTCCTGATCGCCGTGGCCATCTGATAAATCTTGTACGGCTTCACCGTATTTGTCGCCACCGTTACGTCTAAAATCTCTCCCTGGGAAGGATCGCCCGCGGGGAGGACCCACCCGAAATCCACATCCGGCACCCCGGATGAATTTGAAACCGTCTTCACCATGAACACCGGCCGGACTTCAAATGACACGCGAACCGATTTTGTATCCACTTCGGCCCAAAGGGAACCCGCGGCAATCTGCGCCAGTAACCCAAACGCCAAAAAAGCGGCCGTCTTTTTTTTCATACGTCCGTAAAAGTAAGTTTAATCGTCTTGATACGCGTTCCCGCCGTCAGCTCCTTGATTGCCCGCGCCTTGTAAAGAATCCCGAACGTTCCCCGGACTGTCTTTCCGGAGCCCGATACCGGCGTCTTGTCGGCCAGCAAGACGTCTCTATCCGTCAGGGTGACAAATTCCTTTGGGGTTTGAACAAGAAACGCATTGCCGCCCAGGTTATTGAAACCATCGAACTGGGCCTGCAAATCCAGATCGGGATCCTTGCTGTCAATCTGCGCCATCAAAACTCCACGCTGGCGGGTCACATTATTGGCCATGATCATGTATTCCATGCGAGCCGGTTCACTTTCGGCCCCGGGGGAAAAGTCAGAAAAAAGCAAGGTAAGACTCGAAGACTCGCTTTCAAGCTGGATGAAGGAAGGGACTTGAAAACGCAGGGAAACAATATCGGCTGCACAAACGGGAACAAGCAGGCACTGCAAAACGAGCAAAAAACCGGCCAGGCTGGCCTTGAAAGAAAAGTGCGCACTCATGCGGCCATGATAACGCAATCAACGGCAAAAAAGAAGCCCGTTTAACGCCTAAACCCTAACGGTTTTGGCATGCCATCGCATACGGGCGATTTCTTGTCGCCCGAAGCGTTGCACCTGCGCAATAGGCGCAGGTGTCGCGAGGCTTTGACAGCCTCGTCTTCGCTAAAAGCAGGAACCATTGCCCCCTGAGGAGCAATGGTTCCGCTTATTTGCATCGAGCCGAAGAATCTTAGGCGTCTACAAGCGTAACCGTCAACGTCTGGTTCTGGGTTTGAGAATCCAGATCCGTCGTCGCGACCGCCTTATAATCCACCGGAAACGATCCCTTGGTCGTTTTGCCGCTTCCCGAAATGCCGCTCTTTTTCATCAAAGTGACATCGGAGGCAAGCACCTTGATGTCGCCGGCAGCATTCTCGGCCATGGCAAAGTTACCGTTATCCTTGGTGTATGCACCCGGATTGGCAAAAAAATCGATGCCAGTGAACAGAGTGCCAAGTTTCGCTTTCACAATCGCGGCATCCGCAGCCAAACCGTTGTTGTTTGACTTCACGGTGTAATTAATCGTCTTCGTGTCCGATGAGGACCCGTTCAGATAATCCGCCATGGTGAGAGTGAAACCCGCTGTATCCGCCGTGATCGAAAGAGACGTCGGCACTGAAATCGTAACAGCATGTGAAACAGCATCCGCTCCCGCAAACGCTGCGGGTAAAATGCCGACCATTCCTGCCACCAGCACCATCGCTACCAAACTCAGTTTTACATTTTTCATTTTCAATTCCTCCGTTTTCATTTTTATCTGCAACACTGGGCGAAAGAAGAGCAATGCGCGTGCCAACACAAAAACAAATCCCCTAACCTGCGTTTCGTAAAGAAGTTAGAAAAATAATGGCGTGCCAAATCCCCTGCCGGGTCTTTGCATGCATAGTGTCTTATCCTGTGACATAACTTTGCCGGAAAATTCACAGCGCACTTTTCCCGCGTCACAACTCATCAGAATGACTATGGTTACGGCAAATAATCCGGGACTGTTCTAATTTGCGACATAGAAAATAGAGTGTTGCAGGATGGAACAACAAAAGGCAGCGGGGCGCAGCTTCAAACCGGCCAGAATGCTATGGGGTTGTTTTTGCGAGAGGTTCTGACGAGGGCTTTGAAGCGGTGTCTTTGGTGAGCAGGTACTTTTCCATCTTACGATAAATCGTTTGGCGGCTGATCTTCAGAATTTTTGCGGCCTTGCTCAAATTTCCTTCGGCTTGTTTCAATGCACGTTCCAGCATGACCTTTTCGGCCTCTTCCATGCTCTGTACGTTGGACTGCATCCATATTCCCGCATCGGCACTCTCGGAACTCGAAGATTCAAGCACGCGCGTATCTTTCTCGGTCACACGAATACAAGCGGTTTCCGGTTTAATCGCCATGAGCCGCTCCACAAAATTCTCAAGCTCACGAATGTTTCCCGGCCATCCGTAACTTTTGAGTTTCTCCAGCGCCGCGGGTTCGATCTCAACACGCGGAACCGTTCCTTTTTCCGAATCGCTGAACTGGCATACAAAGTAGGCCAGCAGTGTTTCGATATCCTCCGAGCGTTCCCGCAGCGGCGGAAGCCGGATCGGAAACACATTGATTCGGAAGAATAAATCCTCGCGGAATTTGCCCTGCCGCACCAGCTGGGAAAGGTCTTTGTTTGTGGCAAAAATAAACCGGACATCCAGCACAATGGGTTCCGAGCCTCCCACGCGCTCCACCTCGCGCTCCTGGATCACCCGCAGAAGCTTTCCCTGCAAATCCGCCGAAAGATCTCCGATTTCATCCAGAAATATCGTCCCTGTTTGGGCTTGTTCAAATTTGCCGATTCTCCGGGCCTGGGCGCCCGTAAAAGCTCCTTTTTCATACCCAAAAAGCTCGCTTTCAAGCAGCTGCTCGGGAATGGCCATGCAGTTGACGGCGATAAAGGGCCCTTCCTTACGCAAACTATTATGATGAATCGCCCGGGCCGTAAGTTCTTTACCCGTGCCGCTTTCTCCGGTAATCAAAACGTTGATGTTTTTCTGGGAAACCACCTCAAGCGCCAGCATGTTTTTTTTCATGGCCGTGCTGTCGCTGATCATGGTTTTAAATTTATAGGTTTCGCCCAGTTCCTTGTCGAAGCTTGAAACTTTGCGCGCCAGTGCGTGCTGGCGCAGCCCATCGCTCACTTTACTGAAAAGCTGATGCAGTTTAAAAGGTTTTTCGATGAAATCATACGCATCGGACTTGATGCACTGAATAGCAAGCTGAATCGAAGCGTGGGCACTCATCATAATGACGCAAACCGCGGGGCTACGCTGCTTGATTTCTTTCAGAATGGTCAGGCCGTCGCCATCAGGCAGCTGGACGTCCAGAAGCGCCAACTGCGGCGGCGGCTGTTCGTCCAGCAAGCGGCACGCCTCAGTCACCGACCGCGCTAAAGTGACGCTATAACCCTGCCCGGTCAGGGCATCGACAATGATCTTGGCGATCTGTGGATCATCTTCCGTGACAAAAACAGGTTCGTTCTGCGCCAGACCCATCAGGCATTTCTCCGTGAAGCGGCCTTGCGTTTTTCCAGGGGCAGGAAAATCGTGAAAACAGACCCTTTCCCTTTTTGACTTTTGACGCGGACACTTCCCTGATGCAGCTCCACAATCCGCTTGGCCAGGCTTAATCCAAGCCCCGTGCTTTCCACCCAACCGATTTCTGTCTTTGGAATGTCGCAAAAAGGATCGAAAATGGCTTCCAGGTATTGTGGTTCGATGCCGATGCCGGTATCTTCGAAAACCAGCTCCACTCCGTCAACCGCACGGCGTGCATAAAATGTGACCTGTTTCCCGGCAGGCGTGTACTTGATGGCATTGCTGATAAAATTATCAATCACTTCGCGCATCTTGGCGCTGTCACAATAAATCAGCGGCACCTTCTCTGTTTTAAGTGTCATGTGAAGGGATTTGTGTTCCGCTTGCGCTCTAAAAATACGCGATTGTTCTTCAAGCAGCTTTGCCAAATCCGTCTGTTCCATTTTCATTTTGGACTGATGCGAACGGATCTTTGAAATATTTAAAAGCCGGGTCACCTGGCCATTGAGACGCTCCGTGGTTTCATCAATGGTGGTCAGGTATTCCTTCTGTTTCTCCGTCACACTGCCCGCATAGCCATTGACCAGATAGTCAAGGTAGAGCCGGATCGAAGCCAGCGGCGTTTTGAGATAATGGCTGACTGCGGACACATATTCCGACTGAATCCGGTCCAATTCGCTCTGCTGGGCTTCCTTTGTCAACCGGGTCAGCCGCTCGCTTTCCTCCTGGGGCGAAACCAGTTTTTTATTGATGAATAAGAAAAGCTCTTCATCCCCTTCAAGGCGAACTGACGACAGGCTCGAAGCCACGGGCGCGCTCTCTCCGGTTTTATAAAGGAACGTGTCCAGAGTCTTCGCCGCGGTTTCACTGGACGCCAGAAAAGCCGTCACGGCATCCCAATCCTGAAAATGCAGGACATCCCGGCCGGCCTTGCCCACAACTTCTGCCAGAGAAATCCCAAAAAATACTTCTGCGGCCGGATTGACGTAAAGCACCGTCTCCTGCGGGCTGATCACGCAAATGGCCGTGGCTGATCTTTCCGTGATGAGGCGGTATTTCTGCTCAACAACGTAAGATTTTTTATTTTGGCGTTTTTTCTCAATCCCATAACGGACCACACGATTGATCACCCCCGAATGAATACGCCCCTTCACAAGGTAATCGTCGCCCCCTTCGGAAATCACGTGGATCCCTACGGTGGGACTCTCATCATTCCCCAGGGCAATCACCGGTAAAAATGGTTTTCTTTTATGAATTTCACGGATGTATGCGAACCAGTCATTTTCAGGAAGATCCAGATCTAAAATGACGGCGTCGTATTGCTCCTGATCCAGGCTGGAAAAACCCTCGCTAAAAGTCTGAACCGAGCGGATTTGAAAGCCATAATCGGAACTTAAGGTTAAATTCAAGTTCTGAAAATAAGGTTCGTCCTGTCCTACGGTGAGAACATGCAGATCGGATTTCTCATTCTGTGCTTCGATCATAAAATACCCAGAGCTCCTTTACTCAACGAATCCCGCGGATTGTACTGAAATCGTTCACCCGTGTCTAGCCCTATATGCAGCAAGGGTTTACATCAAGCATTCAGGTGAAAAAAAAGAGGGGTTTTGCAACACTATGCTTGATTCTGATAGTAAAACGGGCACTGTCGCAGCCAGCCTCAGTCACGGTTCAAGAGATGCGTACCCGCTTTTTACATTCCGTTAAAACAACTCCGCTTGCGCGGTGGCAGGCTTAAAAGGACGGCGTTTCGGTTGAGTGCGCGGCTGATTGAGATTGTATTTCTTGGCGAAAACCTGAAACATTTTCTGTAAGTTTTCCCAGTACGGCCCCTGCCCCTTGTAACGTTCGCCAAAGCGCGAATCATAAAGCTTGCCGCCGCGCACCTGCCGGATGCGGCCGAGAATTTTTTCCGCCTGTCCCGGGAAGTG
>JAHFHB010000018.1:0-3432 GCA_023247135.1 Candidatus Omnitrophota bacterium | reverse complement strand
GGGAAGTGTTGCTGCAAGCGTTCGATAAAAACATCTTTGACGCTGCCGGGCAGACGCAGCATGATGGGCTCAGCCCATATTGCCCCGCAACGCGCCGCTTCCTTCATGATCCCGCCGAAATCAGAATCATTCAAACCCGGAATAATCGGCGCAATCAGCACGCCTGTGGCAATACCGGCCCGCGAAAGGCGCTCAAGCGCTTCAAAGCGTTTTGCAATGCCCGCCGCGCCTGGCTCCATGAGCCTGGAGTTTTTCTCATTCAGAAAAGGAATACTGATAAAAATACTGACATGCGTACGCTCATGCAGGGCTTTGAGCAATTCCAGATCGCGGATAATCAGAAAGGATTTCGTCACGATACTGACGGGGTTACCGAATTCCAGGCAGACTTCCAGTAAACCGCGCGTGATTTCATAACAGGCTTCGAGCGGCTGATAGCAATCCGTATTGCCTGAGAAAAAAATGGTTTCGCCTTTCCAGGATTTTTTTAAAAAGGCCTCGCGTAAAAGCTCTGGGGCTTTTTCTTTGACCACGATTTTTGTATCAAAGTCGGTCCCTGCGCCAAAATCCAGATACTCATGCCCCGGCCTGGCGAAACAGTACGCACAGGCGTGCTGGCAGCCGCGGTAAGGGTTCAGGCTCCAGCGGAAGGCCAGGTCCGGCGAGTCGTTCTCGGACAATATGGACTTGGAATCGTCAAAAAAAACTTCGAGTTTGGCGGGCGGAATCAGGCCTTCAAAGTATTCGGTGAATTTCGCCTGAAAGGGATTGGGAGGATTGAGAATGGGACGCATAAATAAAATCGGTCTGCAGGGATCAGGCATGCCTGATCCCTACGAACTTCTAGACTTTTACGAGACGGCGCGTGTAATCCGGGTCCGGATTCATAAGCTCGTTCATGCCCCTGGACTCATGTCCAGGGACTTTGCCGCGGCAGCCATTGACGCTGCCGTCGGCAAGAACCACTCGCTGTTTATACTTTTGCAAGGCGCCGTGTGTAATCCGGATCCGGATTCATAAGCTCGTTCATGTCGAGCTTCATGCCCTCGCGGCTCAACGCGGCAATGTCCAGGATTTGGGTATCCATGCGAATGGCATCTTCGGGGCAAACCTCGACGCAAAAGCCGCAGTACACGCATTTGCCCAGATCAATATCGAAACTCTTGGGGCGTTTTTCAATGTGCGGATCGGGGTGTTCTTCGGCTACGATGTAAATGCAGCGAGCCGGGCAAACGGTCTCGCACATCATGCAGGCCACGCAGCGCGTAGAGCCATCCGTGCGCTTGGTCAGCCGGTGGCGCGTCCTGAGCCGCCGGGCAAGATCACGCTTTTCTTCCGGATACATGATCGTCACGGCGGCCTGGATGGCTTTGAACAAGCCCAGCCTGTGCATGCTATGGAAAAAAATATTACGCCAGAAATGGCCCCCGGTAATGCAAACGCCTTTGATAATCTGAGGCAGATAAATCTGATCCCAGAAAGTCATGGTTGGGCGTTTGAGTATTTTAGTTTTGATAGTCATGGAATCCTTGAGTAAGACTTTCGTCATTGCGAGGACGATGCGCGAAGCGCAACGGACGAAGCAATCTAAGAGTTCCGAGATTGCTTCGCTCACTTCGTTCGCTCGCAATGACGAGCGAGTCAGAGCTTACGCTTTCCCGAGGGTCTTCGCGCCCGGAGTCCAGCCGCACGGCACAAGATCACCGGTCTGGAAAGCCTGAAGCGTACGCAGGGTTTCATCCACATTGCGGCCCACGGCCGTATCGTTAACAACCGCACTCTTGAGCACGCCGTCAGGATTGATGATAAAGGTCCCGCGCAGGGAAATGCCTTTTTCTTCGATGAGAATTCCAAACGTTCTGGACCAGGAGTGGTTCGTATCGGCCACCATCGGGAACTTCAACTTACCGAGTCCATGTTCCTGCCAGGCCTTATGCGAGAACACGCTGTCGGTAGAAGCCGTGAGTACTTCCGCACCCAGCTTTTTGAACTCATCGTACTTGGCATTGAAACCCTGGATTTCGGTTGGGCACACAAAAGTGAAATCGAGCGGATAGAAGAAAAGCACGACCCACTTGCCTTTGTAATCCGAAAGCTTCACATTTTTAAAACTGCCGTCGGCGGTGAGCGCCTGGGCATTGATATCGGGAACCGGCTTACCTACTTTTGCGACTTCAAAACATCCTTCTCCGTGATGCATAACTTATTCTCCTTTTAATTGGCTGCTGGTTATTTTTTGATTATTGTTAAAAAAAACACTGGGTCAAGAACAATTCATCACCGCCTCTTAAAAGAGGCGGTGATAATGGTAGCTGAGAACACGTGCGATTTTCCAGCCAAAAGTCCTGCGCAAAAATCGCCAGCGCCATGAATGGATCCACGGCTCATAGTCGGTGCCCCCCAGGTCCTCAACCCGCTTCAGCGCATACGCCGCCGCTTCTCTTGAGATGGCGTAACAAACATTAGCCGTTTGTTTGAAACGGTTGGCCATGGCTTTTTTTGCACGAGAATCATAGCCGGTTTTTTCCAAAAGAATTTTGGTGATCGCATTATAGGCATAAAGACGAGTCCAGACATACTGTGGCTGCGCGGCGTTTGACAAGCTTACGTGCTCATTTTTCTTATATCTGCGCACATAACTCACCGCGGGCTCGCTCTTGCGAATCGCCGTGCAGACTGAAACCATGCGGGCAAAAAACTCGGCGTCGTCAACCGGATTATACTCCAATGTCTCATTCCAGCCGCCCGCTTTTTCAATGAGCGCACGCGGCACCAGCCAGCCCGAGGGATGCACCATGGTATCCGGGCCCTCCGGGCCATAAAGTTGAATCAACCATTCGAGGGGACTGTCTGAATCTTCGACAGGCCAATCGAGCTGCAAATGCCCCTTGCGCGGATCCGTCCCATTCATAAAAGTGACAGACCGGCTTAAAAGCAAAGTCCCCGGCGGAGATTTCCGGGCCAGCAAAACCTGCTCTTCGATCTTGGCTGGATCCAGCAAATCATCGTGATCCAGAAATTGGAAGTAGTCTCCCCGAGCCATACGAATGCCCGCATTGCGGGCTGAACAGGGCCCCTGGTTGGGTTCCGACTTGACTTTGATGCCTCGGGCCTCATACGTTTTTAAAATTTCTGCCGTCGAGTCCGTGGAGCCGTCGTTAATCACAATCACTTCCGTGTGCGGCCAGGTTTGGGCCAAAACACTCTCAAGCGTGGCGCGTATCCAGCACTCGCTGTTATAGGCAGGAATAATAATCGAAACAAACGTTTCAGCCATGCTCACTTTCCACGGCGGCACTGCCGTTTTCTCCCTCTGCAGTTTTAAGCGCTTTGTGTCTTAAAATTTTGAGCATCTCACCGGCGTCCACAAAACCGGAAATGCGCAAATCCTCAATTTCAACGCCTTTGGCGTTCATCAACAGAATCGTCGGC
>JAHFHB010000247.1 GCA_023247135.1 Candidatus Omnitrophota bacterium | reverse complement strand
GGCGCCGAACAAGGTCTATCGCCGTTTCACGGACGAAGAATTGCGCGAGTATAAAAAACTTGTGTTGACCCAGAGTGATATGCTCGGGCCGGCTCAGGGACAGCCGCAGGAAGAAGCGCCCTCGTCGACAGACTTACGCTCGCGGGCCATGGAGTTGGTCCAAAAGCAGGTTCAAACAAAAAAAATTCTGAATGCTCCGGTACTGCGCTTTATCAATGCCGACGGATCTTCGGTGAATGCCGGTGAGCCGGACGAGACCCTCGACCTTTTTTACCGCTACCGGCCGGATCCGCTCGATCGCCAGGGGGTTCAGGAACGCCGGCGTTCTGACGCCTGGGATGGCACCGGCGTGGAGAATGAAAAGTTTTTACTGCGCCGCCTTAATGACGGAACGCTCGCTCTGCTGGATCAGGCTTCAGGTGAAAACGTGCAAGTCGAAACGCAGCGTTATTCACGGCTGGCGGATTACATCGTCAAGCAGGCCCTGCAAGATCAGGATCCTCTGCGCGTTCAGGCCAAAGTAAAATCCCTTTTTAGCCGGGTGGTGTTGGAAACGCTGCAGCCTTACACCGATACTTTCGGCACACGCATCCGCGTTGGTTTTGGCTCGGATCAAAAACCGGTTCAGTTTGATATCAGCCAGGAAAAACGCGTTTCGGCCTTGGCTTTAACGCCGCTTGTGGCCGGAGAAACTCTGAATGACGGCGAGCGCAGCTTGTTTGAACGCACGGATAAATTGGTCGATGCCGTTCTCAATGCTAAAGGGCTTGAGAAAAAACAGGGGCGGGAATTTTTAAACGTACTCAAGACCACGCTTGAACAGGCACTTGGGAAAAAGGAAACACTCCCGGTCGAAATTCCGGCCCGGATCCGGCCTGCCGACAATGAAAAAGTTTTTGAAGTATCCGCCCATCTGCTGGAGGCGGCCTACCGGCGCATGGCCGAAATCGAACTGAAACTCGAGAGCGGGGGATACAGCCGTTTGCTGCCCGAGGACTCTCTGGATGTTGAAGACCTTGAAGAGGTCGAGCCCGAAGAAAAGCCTGAGGATAAAAAGGAAGACGAAGCGGAGCCTGATTTTGACGAGATCGATTGGCAGAAAAAATTGATTGGCACCTATGACTTTGCGCGTTTTGGCTACGACACGGATGTGACGCCTAAAAGCCTGGGAGAGCTCTCGGATCTTTTAAAAGACGAGGTGAAGGAGAATCCCGATAAAAAAGAGGACGAAGTGCCGGTGCGCGTGGTTCAAGAGTTTGTCACGTCCGGCCCGCCGGCGCTGCATCACGGATTTCGCGGGCTTTTGCGGGATGATGTGGCCATGCGTCTGACTTTAAAACGCGAGGGCGCGGCGAAGCGTTATGAAGAGTTGCCGGAAAAATTGTCTGCAGACCGTAAAACGCAAATCGCGCGAGAGCGTGAGGCTGAGCGGATGACCGGCGGGGATCCCGATAGCGTGAAGGTTGAAGTCACGCAGACGGAGGTGGACGAGATTCTGCGGCGTTCCGGATTTTCAACGCGGGCCGGCTTGATCCATGACGATCAGCGCGGCACTCGTTTTGTGGGTGAAACCGAATTTCGCCTGCCGCTGGACCGGCCTGAGGACATTAAGCGTTACCTGAAGATGAACCAGGCTCAGATCGAAACCCTGCGCAAGGCCGAGGAAAAGAAAGAAACTAAAAATCCTTCGGAGCATGAACGCTGGATCTGGTTTTTAAAATTCCTCGAACTGTATCAGCGCCAGCGCGAAACGACCTTTAAGAATTTGCAGGAGTTCATGAAACTGGGGATTTACCAGCCTGAGAACCGGGATGTGACGGTGCTCAGGTTCGAAATTCCGATTCCGGCGGAAAAAGGCCAGCGGCTTGTTTCGCGCTTTCACGCCAAACGTGTTGAAAACGGCATGCTGACGGCCGAGGACTTGAATGTCACCGCAGAGTATGAACTTGAACAGGTGCTTGAACAAGCGGCGCCTGATCTGGCGGATATTGAAGCAGAGCTCGGGTCTGCTGTATCAGAAGTTCCGGAACCTGATGAAGTGTCCTCGTCTGATTTCGTTCTTCCGGCAGGACAACAGGTTAGCGTGGATGATTGGACCCAGACGCCGGTTGATGTCGATGAGGTGCCTGAAACGACTGCCGTGATGCCGGTGGCAGCGCCGGCCATAACTCCGCAGACAGTCCCGGACCCCCTTGCGGGAATGTCGCCTGCAGAACTTCTACAAAAGTCAGGCGTTGGGGAACTTCCTGCCAAAATAACACCTTTGGAAGTTCAGCGCACTGTCGAGCAGGTGCTGGTGGGGGTGCTGGGTGCGGTGGCGGGACCGGCCATTCGGGATTACATGCGGCCCAAAATCGCGGCGCTTGGCAGAGCACAAAATGTCAGCGCAAAAACGGCCTTGGCTAAAGAGCGGCGCGGCACCGGCGGGAAAAGCCCCTATGGCGGAAAGCTGCCGCAAAAGTATGTCTGGGATTATTCCTACACCAGCACTTCGATTAAAACCGGTGAAACCGCTACGGTGACCATGCCTGACCAGACTGAAAAGACCGTTGAGCTGAACTATCCGCTGGATCCGGTGGGGGTGACTTTCACGAGCGGCGGCCGCTGGATGTGGGCGGCCAATGCTTATCCGGATGCGGATGGCACGCCCTGGGAGGCGGTGCGGGGAGTCCAGGTGCTTGAGTTTCGCGAAGAGCCTGTCTCACCGGAACTGCCGCAAACCGCAAACACCTATCAAACGCTTTTTCACATCAACCGCCCCGAAGAAATCCGGGCCCTGATTCCGCAAGCGATGGATGTGGTCATTCCTGCCGGCGCGAGCAAAGAATCAGCTTTTCTGGCTGTGGGCGGCGACAAGGGCTTACTCATTTACCGTATGCCGGCGGACGGCATGCAAAAAGCCAATTCTTATGAACGCAAGCGGCAGCTGGGGACCCGGACTGCCGATGTGCGCGCCCTGGGAAATGGGTTTTTGGCCGCACATCCGGACAGCGATCAGTTGATTGTCTACAACCTGGATGGAAGCACGCGGCACCCTCTGTCCGACCGCAAAATAAAACCGGAACGCATTGCCGTTTTTCAGGATCCAAAGGATCCCAGTGGCAAGAGTTGGTTTGTTTACTACGCCGGCAGCGGCAGCCCGGAGGTCCACCGCGTGCCTTACCATACGGAAAATGGATTCGGACAAGACGAGATTTGGGCCAGCGTCGGCTTTCCGGTCCGCGGGCTGGACACCGATTCAAGCGGCAACGTATTTGTCCTGCGCACAAAAGAAGCGCCGGCGCCTATCTTGCGCATCAACGGCCCCAATGACTTCGTACCCATCGATGTTTCTTTGGCGCCGACGGAGGAAATTCCGGAAGCCTATCTGTTTGAACCGGCCTATCTGCGGGTGGACGCCCGCGGTTATTTGTACGTGTCGGATCAGGGTGAGGAAACCCTGCAGGTGCGGGATAACTTTAATCTGCGCGAAACACAAAGAATTTATCAACCGCGCGAGGGCTCTAAAAAAATCATGATGCTGGCGCCTGCGGAGAATGCAAAAGAATATGCTAAGTCTGTCGAACGATTCGGCGGAGGCGATGCGAGCGGCGGCCAGGGGGCGAATCAAACCAGTGCCAACAAACTGCGTATTCTCAACGCTTTGCAAGCGACGGTGACCGGCGCCCAGCGCCACATCGCGAGTGTGGGGCAGATGGGCGTTCA
>JAHFHB010000246.1 GCA_023247135.1 Candidatus Omnitrophota bacterium | reverse complement strand
ACGCCTGCAGAACTTTTTGAATCTGTTTCGTCAGCACAAGGCCCGGAAGATGCAGCATGCACGAGGCCCGTAAGCCAGTGCCCACGTTGGTGGGGCACGCAGTCAAATAACCGAGCGTCGGACTGAACGCAAAATCCACGTGCTCTTCCAGAGCCGTATCGATCTTGTCCACAATTTTCCAGGCCTCGCCTAAATTAAACCCGGCCTGAAACGATTGCAGGCGCAAATGGTCTTCTTCCAGAACCATGATGCTCACGAGTTCATCCGGCGTCACCAAAGCCGCCTGATCGCCTTTCTCCGAAGCGTGCTCGCGGCTGATCAAATGCCGCTCCAGCAAAAACTGGCGGTCAAGCTCCGAGAGTTCGCTGAAACGGAAAAAATCACTCGCCTTTAAAAAAGGTACTTTACGTACCACTTCTGCCATGCGGTCCGCCAACTCCCTGGACTGGCCGCCCTTAAGGCGTTCGCTAAAAGGATAGCCGGCAATATTCCTGGCCAAACGAATGCGTGAGCTCACGACCACATCGCCCTCGGGGCCGTGTCCGTGCAGCCATTCGGCCGGATGCTTGAGGTATTTATCGACCATCGTCATTACTAACCCTTTTTCGGCTTTTTTGACTTTTCCTGAATTGCCTTAATTTGATCCCGGATGGACGCGGCCGATTCGAAATCCTCTTTCTGCACGCATTTACGCAGGCGCTCCTGCAAAAGCTTTAAATCGTGGCGGCTGCGCGTCTCGGGCGATATTTTTGCCGGCTGTTTGCCCAAGTGCTGCGCCGAACGCTGGACCCGTTTGATCAAAGGCAGCAGCTGCTTTGAAAACACCGTGTAGCATTCGCCGCAGCCAAGCCGCCCGCACTTCGTGAAACCCTCATAGGTCATGCCGCACGAACCGCAGACCAGTTTTTCCGGCTTGTGCGCTTTCTCGCCCTCGGCAAACTCAGGTTCCGACAGTCCCGCCAAAAGATCCGCCATCTGAAAATGGGTGCTGAACGCCGTGCCCTTTTCCTCGGAACACGCTTCACATAGATGGATTTCCACCATCTGATTTTTGACGATCTCCGTCAGGTGGATCGTGGCCGCATTGGAACCGCACAGATTGCAAATCATAATCCCTTTCACACGTCATTCCCGGCGAGCGAAGCGAGACCGGGAATCCATAGACATCGATCCCCGCTTTCGCGGGGATGACAAAAATGAGCTTAAAATTTCACGCCATCCCGAACCGCCCGCGCCCGGAAAGCCTTGAGTAATTTTCCGGTCACGTTCCCGGGTTTACCGCTGCCGATGACACGCCCGTCCATTTTCACGACCGGAATCAATTCGGCGGCCGTTCCCGTAAGAAAAATCTCGTGTGCGTTGAATAAATCGTGGCGCGTGATAATGCGCTCTTCGCTTTGAATTTTGAGCTCCGCGCAGATTTCAAGAATGGCCTGACGCGTAATACCCTTGAGAGCCCCCACGTAAACCGGCGGCGTCAAAACCAGCGGCTTCGTCCCCGCTTTCCCGCCCCTCTTGACCATAAAAATATTATCGCCCGTGCATTCGGCCACATAGCCCTGGTGATTCAGCATCACGGCTTCCATGACCCCGGCGTTTTTGGCTTCGATTTTGGCCAGAATGTTATTCAGGTAATTCAGACTTTTAATCGAAGGGTTCACCGCTTCTGGCAAATTCCGGACCGTCGGCACGGTCACAATGGCAAGGCCGTCGCGGTAAAGCGATTCCGGATAAAGTTTGATCTTGTCGGTGATGATAAAAACAGTCGCTTTCGGGCAAAGCGTCGGATCCAGACCGAGGTCCCCGACACCGCGGGTCACGACCACGCGGATGTAGGCATCGCGCAGACCGTTGCGTTTGAGCGTCTGCACGATCACGCTTTCCATTTCTTTTTTGGCCAGCGGGATTTTCAGCATGAGTGTATGCGCCGATTCCCACAAACGGTCCAGGTGTTCCGCGAGTTTGAACACATTGCCTTTGTAAGCCCGGATACCTTCGAACACGCCGTCACCATAAAGCAGGCCATGATCGAACACCGAGATTTTGGCCTCGCTTTTGGGGAACCATTTGCCGTCCAGGTAAACTAAATTTTCCATACAGTCTCCTCGTTAAAAAAATTACGCCTTGAGCTTGCCGACCGTGTTGCCGCGAACCGCCGTATGCAAAAGGCCATCCTGCATTCGAAAAACATTGGGATAACGCCAGGCCAGCGACTCATCATGCGTCACAATCACAAGCGCCAGCCCTTCGCTGCGATTTAAATCTTCCAACAGTGTGAAAACCGAGTCCGCCGTTTCAGAATCCAGATTACCCGTGGGTTCATCGCAGAGCAGCACCGAGGGATGGTTCACCAGCGCGCGCGCAATGGCGGCCCGCTGCTTCTCCCCGCCGGAAAGTTCTGCGGGCAAATGATGCTGGCGGCTGAGCAATTTAACGCGTTTCAGCAGTTCACGCACCCAGACCTTGTCTTCTTTGCCGTGTATGAGCGACGGCAGCATGACATTTTCATAAAGCGTCAGCTCCGGCAGCAGATGATAAAATTGAAAAACAAAACCAATCTTGCGATTGCGGATTTTTGAAAGCTTGTCGTCGTCCATCTCCGAAATCGTCTGCCCCTCAAAAATTACACTGCCGCTGGTGGGCTGATCAAGCCCCCCGAGCAGATGCAGCAATGTGGATTTGCCTGAGCCGGAGCGTCCGATGATGAAACTGATCTGGCGGCGCTCCAGCGTGAGATTCACGCCGCGCAGAACCGGCAGCTCCGACTCGCCGCTGACGTAGTCTTTTTTAAGATCAATCAATTCAAAAAGATTGTGTTCGGATTTACTCATAGCGCAGGGCCGCCACCGGGTCGAGTTTAGCGCCGCGGTGAGCCGGATAAATTCCCGCCACCACCGACGTCGCAAGCGCCACGATTAAAATGAGTCCAATGTCCTGCGCCCGCACTTCGACGGGAATGCGGTCAAAAAAATAAATATCGCTCGGAAAAACTTCCAGGCCCGTAGTTCGTTTCAGAAAATCCGAGATCGGGTTGAGATTAAGCGCCACCCACAAGCCCAGGCCCGTGCCAAAAACAATGCCCATAAAACCCACGCAGAAACCTTCGAGAATAAAAATCCGCCGGATACTTGCGGAGGTCGCTCCGAGTGCGCGCAGAATTCCGATGTCGCGCGTTTTTTCCATCACGACCATAATGAGCGTCGAAACAATGTTGAACGAGGCCACCAGCACGATCAGCGTCAAAAGAATCGTCATTACGGACTTTTCGACTTTCAAGGCCTGAAAAAAATTCTCGTTCAAGTCATACCAGGAACGCACGTCATAGCCAAGGCCAAGCCGGCCGTTCACCAGAGGTTTCCAGCGCTGGGCATCGTCCACGTTGTTGAAACGCAGGCTCAAACCGGTCGAGCGGCCGCCCAAATGATAAAGCCCTTGAGCTTGATGGATATTCACCAGCGCCAGCCCTGAATCGAAATCACTCATGCCCAGGCGAAAAATGCCCTTGACCACAAACGAACGCATTTCGGCGCCGCCCATTTTCCAGGCCGGGCCCTCGCCCGCGAAAGGTGAAATCACCTGCACGTGATCGCCAATCGTCACTCTTAAAATGCCGGCGAGGTTACTGCCGATGATCAGCGAGCCTTCGCGCACTTCCACCTTGCGCTTGAAAAATAAAAGCGCCGCTTCACCTGCGTCGTTACCGCGTCTTCAAGATCCAT
>JAHFHB010000245.1 GCA_023247135.1 Candidatus Omnitrophota bacterium | reverse complement strand
GCAGACGAAACGTTGAAGGCACAGCTCAAAGGGACTGAATCGGTGCAGGTGTATGCGGATTCCAAAGCGCTGAAATTTCTGGAAAGACTGATTCGTTTTGAGTTGAACCGCGAAGACTGGAAAAAAGTTTCAAGGCTGACGCCAAAGTCCCAGGCATGGCCCGGGTTAAAGTTTGGTTTTGCGCAAAAATTTTTCACTCCCCAAATAGAATTTTACCGTTTGGCCGAAAAGCGCGAACAGGTTTTTGTGAAAAAAATCAGGGAAAGCTTCAGGCGCCCTTCTGATTCCAAAGTGGTGGTTTTTGTCGCTGGCGGTTTTCATACGGCCGGACTTGAAGAAGCGGTGAAACGGGCAGGATTCGCCTGTGCCGTGATCACGCCGGCTTTTCAACCGCACCTGGACGAAGGGCGTTACGCGGCGCTGATGCGCGGGGAGGTTTCCTGGCGATCTTATTTCGCGGCCGAGAACGGACTTGTGGACTTGAAAGCCGCATTTAACCGAGCCGCCGTGGATCAGCTTATACGGGGCCGGCCGATGCGGGTGCTTAAAGACTGGCGTGACCGGCTGATTCTCGCAGTTGCGGGCGAGGGGCGCATAGAAACAGCCGGAGTTTACACGCACTGGATCGATCAGGCCGCAGGTTCAGCCTGGGCTCAGCGTACTGCGGAATCCGGCGTGCCGGTTGAATGGAAAACAAAGATCGAGAATTTTATAACAGGTTTAAAACAGCTTGTGGATTCGCGGCAGCTTACGGAAGCAAATCTTGCCAGGCTTTTTACCGCGCCGGCGCTTTCACCGCTGGGGGATAAACCGTTTGTCGCCATTTCGATGCCGCTTGAGATGATTGCGGCAAACGCTTCCAGGTCCGAATTGCGGGCCCTTGAAAACTTCGAGGGCTATAGCGAGCTCAAGCCTGTGATTCAGAACGCCTTAAATGTTTTGGCCACGCAGTATTTGATTCCGCCGCGAGAACTCGAGATTTTGAAAAATATTCATGCGGATGAAACTTTGCAAGGCCGGGAGATTGTTTCCCAGCCGGGAAAAATTTCGCGGCTACGGGTTTCGGAAGAGTGGGTTCGTGCGCTCAACGCGCATCCGGCGGGAGGAAGGATTTTAGCGCGCACGCTGGCCCGCTTTTTGGATGAGCGTTCTGCCAGTGAGTCCGGAGCTGACGCGGGAATGACCTCCCGAATTGGTCTGCGTCTGGACCTGCTGCGGTTCTTGGGTGAAACGGCGGAGGAACGCGAACAGGATCTCTCGTTTTATAAGCAACACGCTGCGATATTTCCTGATGCTGTAGGGGACGGTTCTAAACCGTCCCTGGATTTTTACGAAGCGGCGCACAAGGCGCTGCAAGTCAAAGCGGGAGAGCTGGCGGAAGCGCCTGCGTACAAGCAGCTTGTGCTGCAGGATGAGGCGCGCCGGCAGGCTGTCGGCGAGGCCACGCAATCCATCACTTCGGATGAATTGCTGCTCCGTGAAGAAGCCGTACGGCAAAAACAAATCAAAGCCCAGGTCGAGGCGTTTAAAGCGCAGGGTTTCTTCAATGGCGCTGCCAACGAACACCCTGGAGAATTCTGGCGCTACGCCTCGCTCGATTTGATGCGTGCGCTTGTTCTGGAACTGACTATTTCTGTGCGCAAGCGCAGGCGGCATGAGGAACGCAAAAAGATTGCAACGAAACTCGGAATCCCCGTTGGGAAAGTGAAGCAGCCTATTTCTTTCGAGATCCACCCCTGGCAGCTTTTTATCAAGCATTTCCAAAGCGTGCGTGTGGGCATTTCAGGGGTGACTTTGGAATCCCTCTACGACTTTCTCACCCAGGGGATCGAGATGCCTGAGTCTTTGCAGACAGGCTATTCGGATCATGAGCAAAAAATGGCTTTATTTCTGGAGCGCCTGGGCTGGAACGACCCGCGCCGTGCCCTGGATGCCGACCGTATGGATGACGCTCAGAAAACGGAAGCGACGATCCGATTGATCGAGTTTTTAGCCGGAGATTTGGACGCAGCGGATGAGAGGCCCGGGCATCGTTGGGATGCTCAAACCATGCGTTTCGAGGAAGTGCCTCCTGTGGCAATCGCAGATCTGCCGGAAGAGAATCTGCTCACGGCGTTTTGGATTGCAACGCAGGGAAAGAATAAGGGCGCCAGCCGCTATGGTTTTTGGGGTGAAACAGGGCTGCGTTTTACCACCAGTGCTTTGACGGCGATTTCGATTGAGTTTTATAAGCGCGTGCAGTCGGCCACGATCCTGCGCGCGTTACGCCGGAACATTGCTGCGCAGGCATTGGCAGGGCTTGATCGTACGGCTGGCGATGAGGAGGCCCAGGAGGCCGTCAAACGGATTGTGGGCAATGCGGAGGCCTTGAAAGCTTTTAAGGACGAAGTCGCCAAGAACCCGGCTCTGGCTGCGCAAATTATTTTCAGCGATGATTTAAGAAGACGGGCTTCCTCCGGTTTTCTCAAAGTCAATCTGGAGGAGATTTATGCGTTTCGCAATTTTCTCGAGAAGTTGATTCCGCCGATGGGAAAATTGCGGGCCGAAGAGACCAAGCCTGCATCGCGTTACGCGGCGATGACAGAAATTCAAGCGGTTCAGGAGCTGGGCACCGCCGGATTGGAACTCAAGAATCTGTATGACAGCTTTTCAAGGGAAACGCGCAGTTACGGCCTTCTCGCAGACGGAACTCCCGCATTTTTCGAGCGCGACGGTAAACCGTTTTTATCCGTCACGGTTGACGGCGCCGGCAATGTGAACGGCGTTATTTTCTACACGACGGACGAACAGGGCCGCATTCTTTTTGAAGATCACCGCAAAATTCTACTGGCCCAGGTCTTTGACCCGGCACTGGATCTCGCGGGCTGGCTGGCTCAAGAGGGAACACTTTACGGAGAACTTCTGACTGAACGCGTATTTTACGAAAATGGCAAACCGGTATTCCGCCTGAAACTCAATCCTGTCGACGGCACGGTCATTGCGGCAGATACGATTGAGCATGTTGAGATGGATGACGCGGGCAAGCGAGTCATCCATTTTAGTGTTCAGCGCCACAAACTTGTGGGCCCGGGTTACGTCTTTGATCCCGCCAAAAGAGAAGCCTCGGATTGGCTGGCGCGGGGAGTACGGGTGACTCCAACCCCACAAGCAGCGCCGCTCCCCAAAACAAGACAAACAGAAATAGCTCCCACGAAAAAAAGCAAGACGAGGGAAACGGTTCGTATCCACTCACAACCGGTTTTAGCCAAGGGAGACGAAAAAAACGGGGTGGCGGGAATTGAGCTCACCCATTTGATCGGACCTGAAGAAACCCCTGAGCTTGTGGGGGATTTTGTCAAAATTCTGAAACCCGAAGTGCCGTTCACGCAAACGCTGACAGCCTGGCGGCAGCTGCTGGATGCCACAGAAGACCCTCTTTATGACCGTGCCGCCGTCACGTCGCGCGTTTTTTATGACACCGATTTTTACGAACACACGGAGTCGAAAGACCCGTACCGGCCGGTGCTGGAATTAGAAGTAGACAGCGGGCTTGTGGCATCCGTTCATTCTTACGGGTATGACACCGAGGGCCAAAAAATTTATTCGGACACACGCCAGTATGTGAACGTCAAAGGTGCTGATGATTTTCCGGAATTTGACTCGGAGGCCGGTTTGGGTACCTGGAGCCGCATTCCGGTTCGAACGCGTACTTTCTTAAGCGCGGACGGCCGCAAAACTCTTGTGATTGAACT
>JAHFHB010000244.1 GCA_023247135.1 Candidatus Omnitrophota bacterium | reverse complement strand
TGCGCCGCTCCGCTTGTCTTGCGTGATGCCGGTGTGACTTCGGGGCTGCAGCTCACGAGCTATCCGGGCATCAAAAAAGAACTGTCCGGCAGTATCTATTCCGAAGGCCGCGTGGTGACGGATCGCTTCTATATTACCAGCCGCTCTCCGGGCAGCGCCATGGAGTTTGCCCTGGCTCTTGTTGAGAAATTCGTTTCCCTCGCCAAGGCCAGCGACCTCGCCCGCGAAATGCTGGTTGCCTTACCCACAGTGCATTGCTGACTGTTTGTAGGGAACAGGCATGCCTGTTCCCTACGGCCTTGGCCGCTGCTATCTTTTCTCAGCCATGCACACAAAGCTGTTAACGTTGTGTCATTCCCGTTAGTTTCTTTGATTTCCCGCTAGTTTGAGAGAATCCCCGCTTGCGGCAGATCTGCCGAAAATATTCTTTTATGAAGTTATATAGTATAGAAAGATTAACATCTATTTAAAATAGATTCGCGTTAAAAATATTTAAGAATCGCATTGCGCTCTCACCGCCGACACGCTAAGTTTTGCTTGGAGCAAAGTCGAGCAGGAAATTCGGAGGATGCGATGAGAGACGCCAAAAAAATTTTGCGAGGAACGGCCTGGTGTTTGCTTGTCACGTTTACCTGGCAGCAAATAGGTTGGGCTGAGGGCCTCATCCAAGACAGCATTCCTGAAAAAGCCAAGCCGATGCCGTTGACCTCTGTTTCTGAGCTTGCCTCGGCGGCGCTTCCCGATCCACTCAAGCCTTCCCTGGTTCAAACCACCACTGATTTTCTGCAAGATAACCACCCTCTGAGCGTCATCACCCCTACGTCACTTCGGGAAGCGCGGCCAGCCTATCCGGAACGCCTTGATTTTCGGGAGACCGTGGAAGAATTGCGGCCCGAATATGCGGCCGCTGCGATTCTCAAATCTCTCAAGGCAGAGGATTTAAAGGCGCTGGTCAATCTTGAGTTTGAAGTGGGCATCATTGTTTTGCACGGAGAAATCGTGCTTTTTACTTCAGGCAGTGAAGACGAGGTGGGTGTTTTACCCGCGGTGAAAGCGCTGACAAACAAGGCCGCTTTCATTTCACACACCCATCCGGGCGTGCATTCTGCCGAGGGGCCCAGCGCTCAAGATCTCGACGAGGCTGTCGCGGCTGCGGAGACGGGAGCGACGAGCTCCCGCGAGCGTGACGAAAGCATTGGCTTTCGGCCGCCCGGTTTGGAATACGTCATCACGCATCAGGGTGTTTATGCTTATAACAATCAGGGAGTGTTGAACGGCGGGCAGCCCTATTCGTACGACTGGTATCTGGCAAAGCTTCAAGAAGCTTTGTCATCCCCGCCCCTGCGAGGACGCATGGACTGGGATGTACGCACTGCTGTTGGCAGTGCGTCATCCCGGAATGATTCAACGGTTGAGGCCCGCAAAGACCTGAACGCATTCATCGCAGAGCAAGATCGCTACAACGCGGCGGAGGAGGAGCGCGTCACCTTGCGGCGCGGGGGCACGTTGTCTTACACGAACGGCTTGTCTGCTTCGAACGTCAGCACACTGCCTGGCAGTCCTTTGCCTTATTTGATCGCGGGTTCTACGGCCGCCACCACGCTTTCTGCCAATGTCAATCAGCTTATGTTCGGCTACAGCGTGCCCGGCGCATTTGATCAATCGGGTTTTACGATTTCGTTTGATAATGCCAACACGTCCACAGTCGAAAGCCAAAATTTGAGCGTGCTATCCAATTTAATTTTGGGGCTCACAGGCCCCAATCCCTCCGTCAAACTTGAAATCATCGATATCAATAACAAGAAGGACACCTGGACTCTCACAAACATTTCAAATTCCGTAGAACGATTCTGGAAATTACCCGTGACTGCCATCGCAAGCACGCTCGATAAAACGCGCATCCAACGGTTAAACTTCATCATCACCCAGACAAACACCACGGCACTGCGTACAGGCACCTTAGCCGTGCGCTTGAATGGCGTCAACACCAATGCGCCCGCCAAACCGGTGGTGACCAGCGCGATTCCGCCCGCGGTCAATACCGCTACGTTTGTGCTTTCCGGCACCAAAGAAGCGAACACGGCGATTCTCATTAACAATGTTCAGGTGGTGGCGCCCAGCGGTTCAACGGCCTGGTCGGCCAGTGTGAATCTTGCGGTGGAAGGGAATAACGCATTTTCGATTACCGCAAAAAATACGCTCGGTAAAATCAGCGCGCCGGCGAGCGTGACGGTGAAAAGAGACACCACTGTGCCCACCGGCTCACTCACCCTCAATCCCGCAGGCCCTTATGCGGTATCCCGGGCGGTCATGTTGAATTTAACCTCCAGTGAAAGCAGTTTGACGGACAAGGGCAAGATGAGCTTTTCTACCGATAATGTGACGTGGAGCGCGCCTGAAATTTATGCCGCCACGAAGGCATTCACGCTTCCCTCCGGCGACGGCCTCAAAACGGTCTCCGTAAAGTTTTACGACGCCGCCGGGAATGCGAGCCCTGTCTATTCCAAACAGATCACGCTGGATACGACGCCGCCTGAAATCAAAATCATGGGCGCAGTTCCGGCGCGGACGCGCGATGCCAATCTGACGATTGCTTACACCGCGGATGGGGCGGCCCGAGAAAAAACATTTGTGCTTCAGGAAGGCGGCAACACGATCACGCTGTCGGAAAAAGATGCCGCCGGCAACGAAAGCATCAAAACGATGCAGGTGGAGCTGGATACCACGCCGCCTAAAATTTTGGCGAGTATTCCAGAACGCCTTGAAACAACGCCTTACGTTTTAAACTACACGGCCGACGGTCAGGCGCGCCAGAAAAACCTCGTGATGCAGGGTGAGCCGGGGCTGCGCAATTTTGAAATCGTGGAAAGCGATGATCTCGGCAATGAAAGCCGCCTTGCCTTCACCCTCTATTTCGACCCGCCCGATTATGCGCGGACTTTGCGCGATGGAACCGTTCTTACGTTTGAAAACCGTGTTTTGCGCCATGAAGCACTGCCCGCCGGCGGGGAGTTATTTTATTCTGCGGCGGGCCGGCTTGTACGCTGCCGTGCTGCGGATGGAAAAGAAATCCGTTATGTCGACGACGCCACAGACCCGCGCATCGAACGAGCCGCAGCGGACGGGCACCTCGAAGAAACGATTCGCCTGCCGCAGGCACTGACGCCGGATGAATCTTCACTCGTTCAAATGGGCTACGCGAACGGTATGAAAGTTTTTTATCAAAACGGCCAGCCTGTGGAATTTCTTACCCAGGAAGGTGTCCGGATCACAAATTTTACGCAAGCCGCCGACGGCACGTTTCAGGATGCCTTGATTCATTACCCAACGGCGCGTTTGGAAGTCGTGCGCGGCGGCCTTTTACTGCGGCGCATCGAAGCAGACGGCAGCTGGATCGATTTTTTACCGGGCGGCCGGCCGGTGCGTGAGAGGACGCCGGCGGGCATGGCCTGGTACAGCTACGAAAAACAGGCGCAGGACGCCATTACGGCCACACGCATTACGACCGCTGATGGCGGCTCTGTGGTGTATGACGAGATGGGAATGCTGCGGACAGTCACAAGCCGCAAGTCACAAGAGGCAAGCGTGCAGACGCTGACTTACGTCAAAACAGCGACCGCTAGCGGTTACGCCGTGCATTTAAACAGTCCGTTTGCAGAGAACCTCGCAGATAAAACGCCCGTGACGATTCAGTATTCAAGCGGCGGTGCCGTGACGGGCATGGAGCTCAAAG
>JAHFHB010000243.1 GCA_023247135.1 Candidatus Omnitrophota bacterium | reverse complement strand
GTCAGAACCTTTCAAAAAGTATTCCCAAGCGCCCCCGCCATTCGCTACAGGCACCCATATCTTGACGAGTGCGGCAAAGCCGTTGGGTTCTGCTTGTGAGGCCGCAGTGAGAGTAGCTTGTTTTGTAGTTATCGGTGCAATCCCTTGTTCCGGCAACATGGCTGGCATTCTGGCCGTATCTTGATTAGCGCCGCCCTTCACATGAGACCACTCAGGCGAAGGGTCCATTCTTGAGTCCGTAAGCTCAAGCGTCAAGTTCCGCATACGTACTAAAAGGCCGCCGGGACTGGGTAAAAAATTCCCCTCCTTTAAGCCAAACTGTTCCATAAAAGCAGATGCAATTCCCTGGCGCAAATCAATGCTAAGCCGTTTCAGCCCCACTTGAATCACCCGTGGACGATTCGGATTTCCCGGTATTTCCGGAATAAGCGCGAGCCGCTCAACGTTATTTTTTCCACCCAAACTAACTTTCAACTCAACGCCAGCCTTGTTGGTGAGCTCTAGTTGGAAAGCTCTGGGCCTATTTTCTTTGTGAACACTGACAGATACGTGATTGCCACTAGATGCGTGACCGCTCACCATAACATTTTCTCGCGTCACCTCTACAGCCACACGACCTTGATTTGCCGCAAGTTGGTTATTAGCGGCGGCAACACCGATGGGGGCAATCATCCCAGCCTGCAGCGCTGTGCCTTTCAGCGCTTCTGCAAGCCGGAACTCGATGGTCTTAAAGGCTGTTTCATTAGAACGATCCAGATCCAGCAATGGCGTTAAATCAATGGCTGGGCGCTTGCTTTCTGTATGCTCAAGCCGCAGTCCCGGAACATCTGTATCTGGGGTATCTGGGGACACTTTACTTAATTCGGTTGGAACAGTTTGCGGTATCAGTAAGACCTGAATCTGATCAGTCGTGATACGGATCACGTTATCCGGCCCCAAAACCATAACCGATTCCGCTCCCGAAAGCTGGCTGCGTTCGGCAAACATTTTGTCATAAACGACCTTCATCTCCTTTGCCGAAATGCCCAAGGGAATAAACGCTTCATGCACACGCACGGCAGTATTTGGATCTTTCTGCCAATGAATTAAATAACTATTGGCGATAGAAAACCCGGCAGGCAAATCTATGGCCAGACTGCCATAAGCTAATTTTTGACCGGAAATATCCAGACTTTCAATTTTTGGATCCGCGTCCAGTTGAGCATGAAACTCATCGTTGTCTGCAAAAAAGTAGGAGTGCGAAGGGGCCGGTACATTCAAATCTCGATTCCAGCAACTCACCGCCAGCAAACTTTGGCCGGGTTCAAAAGCCGCCTGTTTCCCCCTGACCACAAAAAGTCCAGACGACTGCACCGCAACCTCCAAATTCCGTCTGGCGGATTCGCCCGTTGTGTCTCCGGGTTCATAAGCCCTTTGAAATTCTTCAAGCACATCGCCAAAGCGAATCGCATTCGCAGGCACCAGTGCCGGTCGCTCTGCAGGGGCTTCGGGTACGATGTAAAGATCAAAGGGATATTGAAGTCCCTTGAAAGTATCGCCGCCCTGAAAAAAGGACAGGTAATGGTCTTGGGTCACGACCACAGTGACCTGCAGACGGTTACTCTTCATACCAAATTTCAGATCCACCAGCACATTGCCGGGGCGATCCGGATAAGACAGCGCGCCGGCCGTGCCATCATTGAAATGGGTTTTGTTCGTGGCCACATCGTAGACTATTGAGAAACCGACATGCTTTCCGGCGGGAGAGTTGCTAATGCTGAGTGTATACGAAGACGCCGGACTGCCCAATACATCATCCGATTCGCCCTTGCTGATTTCAATTCGACCGCGGTCGTCCTTGCCCACGCTCTTGATTTTGCGCAAGTTACGGCCCGACCTGAAGTTGTCAAATCCCTTCGGCAGTTTGGCAATGATCCCTTCCCAGCGGTCCGCCGGCGTATTGCCACGCGTTAATACGACATTTCCAATCGGTGTCATTCCCGCACTTCCTCCTTTGTCATTGCGAGGAGTCTCCGAAGGAGACGACGCGGCAATCTCGGAGATTGCTTCGTCGCCTGCAGCCCTGCTCGCAGGTCGCAATGACGTTTCGGAGTTGCTTGCGGCAGTAAACACAAGCTGAATTTCGCCATCGTCGGGACGTCCCGGATTCTCGATAACGATTTTGTTTTCGCCAACGCGAATATCGACTTTCTCGTAAGCCTCCCTTTCCTTGCCGTCAAGGGTTCCCAGCGGCGGCGGTTTGAATTTATCCGCGTAATCTCCGAATTTTTCTATGGGCAAGAAAACTTTGAAAATTTGCGGGTAGTAACTTTGATCAGAATCAGGCACGCCATCCTTATTTTCCACCTGGATCAAACGGACATCCTCTCTTTCGACGTCCCACCAACCGCCGTCACCGGGCGCAGTCAGTCCAATCTCTGCCCCCCGAGTCACGACCAAACGCAGTTTCAATAATTGGATTTCCAGGCGGGCTTCACCTGCGCTTTTTTCATCATGGGCGGAAATCTTAATGCCGCGAGGCGTGTTGTAATAGTAAAGGGCGTAGTTTTTTCCGCTGAATTTTGAATTTCTTTCCCAATATTTTTTGCCTTTCACAATCGCTTTCGCCATGGCCCGGTACGACGCCTCTTTCGTCATGACCGCTTTGGGGGCCACAGCTTGCGGTGCATTTTGTTGTAGGGGCAGGTCCGTGACCTGCCCTGATTTGTCTGTGGCCTCACGGGCCGGTTGCGAACCGGCCCCTACAGAAACATCTTCACGCTCAACACGTACGACAAACTTTAATTCGGGAAGATCCAGCATAAATCCAAAACCGGGAACATAGCGCATAGCATCCGCGGGAATTTCGTAGCCGGGGAAACCTTTAGCAATCAAGGCTTGAATTTCCCCTTCGAAATTTTCAGGAAGTTCTTTCAAAACCACATAAATTTCGCGGCGTTGTTTCTTACCTTCAGGAATGATTTTAACCGCAGATAAATTCTGACGAGAACCCAGATTGACGGAAGTAAGATCCGCCTTGACGATGCCATCAGCAGTCTCATAGGTGACCAAACGCAAACTATCAGGCCGTTGTTCAAAGTGGATGTAGTGGCTGCCCTTATTGAGCATTCCAGCCAATGTATCTCTTTGTATGAGAGCCTCCGCCTCAAATATAAAGTTTTTGGCGGTTTGTCCTTGGGGGTAGGACAAAACATTTCTACTCCGCCGAAGCACTTCATAGCCTAACGGGTTAAAAATCTCTTCCTGTGTTTCCTCCAGTTGCCAGTCTGTAGGGTCCTGCATGCGAAAAACACGCGTAATATCCACCGCTTTGTCCGAAACGGCGAACTCATTCGCCAATGATGCCTTGAGCGGGGCTACACCCCCCACGTCATTGCGAGGAGCTCTTACGACTCCGCCTACGGCGGATCCGTCCTCTGGCGGAGAAGCAATCTCCGAATCCGCCGCTTGCCGCTCTTTGGCCATTAACTTTTCGTACGCTTCCACGGTCGCAACTATGAAACGCAATGTGGGCGTTTTGATCACGTAAAAGTCTTCTCCCAAGCGGCCAGCCCGTCCCGTTTTTGTCTTAATCCAGTGCGCCATTTCCTTCAGATCCTCGCCCCCTTTCACTGACAATTCATTGACAACGACATGAATCTCACGCGGGGTTTTGGCGATAGGATCTTCAGCACGAAAAACAAGTTGATTCAAATTCTTCCAATTTTCAATGATGCCATCACTCAAAGATCCGCTGGATTCT
>JAHFHB010000242.1 GCA_023247135.1 Candidatus Omnitrophota bacterium | reverse complement strand
TCCTTGATCTCCATGACCGTAAACGCGCGCTTAACATACATGTGCGAATTCATCCCAAGTTTAAAAATCGCGATGCACCATCCCCCGAACATCCCGATCACGTCCGCATAGACCGCCAGAATAAAAAGCATGCAAAAGGCCGCGACCACGCGCGGCACCACCAGGTAGCGAATGGGATCGACTGCCAGCGCCTTGAGCGCGTCGATCTGCTCGGTGACTTTCATCGTTCCGATCTCAGCCGCGATCGAAGCGCCCACACGACCGGCTACGACCATCGCCGTCAGCACGGGGCCGAGCTCGCGGATCATGGAGAGCGCGACGAGATCCGACGTGAATTGCTGCGCGCCGAAGAGCTTCAGCTGATAGGCCGATTGCAGCGCCAGCACCACGCCGGTAAAAAGCGACGTCAAAAAAACCAGCGGGAATGAAAGCACGCCGATTTTAAACATCTGATCAAACGTGGCGGCGACCCGCAGGCGGGTGGTGAACAGGCAGGCCACCGCATCGCGGAACAGATAGGTCAGTCCGCCGAAAAGTTCGCACAGCACGATCCAGAAGCGCCCCACTTCTGCGAAGTAGCGGCGGACGTGAAAAACCCGCTTAAACGAATGATACGACATGCGCTGCTTCCGGATTTCCTGAATACTGCGTTTAGGAGGTTTTTTCAAATTGCACGGTATCCCCGCGCAGTTCAGCCTTGATCTTGTCCCCGTCCTTGAATTTTCCGGAAAGGATTTCTTCGGCTAAAACGTTTTCCAGGTAGCGCTGAATCGTCCTTTTGAGCGGCCGGGCGCCGAAAACCGGATCATAGCCCTTGTCGATCAGAAAGGTCAAAACCTCCGGCGACAAGGTCAGGTCGATACGCTTTTCCTTGAGCCGGTCTTTGACATCATTGAGCTCGTAATTAATGATCTGCTCAAGATCATGCCGCACCAGCGGGTGAAAAACGATCGTGTCATCCACCCGGTTTAAAAACTCAGGCCGGAATGTTTTCTTGACTTCATCCAGCAGTTTGTGCTTGAGCTTCTCATAGTTAATCCCCTGCTCCGCTTCAGGCTGTTTAAAGCCCATATCCGACTGCTTGCGGACAAGATCCGCACCCACATTGGACGTCATAATCACAATGGTGTTGCGGAAGTCCACTTTGCGGCCGAAAGAATCCGTCAGCCGCCCGTCTTCCATCATTTGAAGCAGAATGTTAAACACATCCGGATGCGCCTTTTCAAGTTCGTCGAAAAGCACCACGGAATAAGGCCGGCGCCGCACTTTTTCAGTCAGCTGTCCGCCTTCTTCGTAACCCACATAGCCCGGAGGTGCTCCCACCAGACGCGAGACGTTGAACTTTTCGCCGTACTCGCTGCAGTCAATGGTGACCATGGCATCCCCGTCGCCGAACATAAATTCAGCCAGGGCTCGCGCCAGCAGGGTTTTCCCGACACCGGTCGGACCGAGGAAAATAAAAGTCCCCAGCGGCCGTTTGGGATTGCGCAGCCCCGAACGCGAACGCCGCACCGCATGCGAAACGGCAGCCACGGCTTCCGGTTGGCCGATCACGCGTTTATGCAGTTCGTCCTCCATGCGCAAAAGCCGGGAGGTTTCCTTTTCTTCCAAACGCGCCAGCGGAACACCGGTCCACTTCGAGACCACGTAGGCAATGTCTTCATCCGTCACCGTGACTTCAACTTCGGACTTGGATTCTTTCCAGCTTTTCTTAAGCGCCTGCAGTTGTTCCTTGGCTTTACGCTCTTCATCACGCAGCTTCGCCGCCTTTTCAAAATCCTGCGCTTTAATCGAAGCTTCTTTCTCGCGCTTGAACGTTTCAATCTCAGCTTCGATCTTTTTCAGTTCTTTCGGAACGGTCGTCACCGAAAGGCGCGCGCGCGAAGCCGCTTCATCAATCAAATCGATGGCTTTGTCCGGCAAAAACCGGCCCGAAATGTACCGCTCTGAAAGTTTTACGGCCGCCTCAATGGCTCCGTCAGAAATCTTGACCCGGTGATGCGCTTCATATTTGTCGCGCAAACCGCCCAGAATCTGGATGGCTTCATCCACCGACGGCGGATCCACCATGATCGTTTGAAAACGCCGGGCGAGCGCAGAGTCTTTTTCGATGTACTTGCGGTATTCATCCAGCGTCGTGGCGCCGATACACTGCAGTTCGCCGCGCGCCAGCGCCGGTTTTAAAATATTAGAGGCATCAATGGCCCCCTCGGCGCCGCCGGCGCCGACCAGCGTGTGGATTTCATCAATGAAAATCATCACGTTTTCCGAGCGCCGAATTTCATCCATGACGGCTTTGATGCGTTCCTCGAACTGGCCGCGGTATTTCGTGCCCGCAACCATCAAGGCCAGATCTAAAACGACAATGCGCTTATCCGCCAGAATTTCGGGAACATCGCCGGAAATGATGCGCTGGGCGAGCCCTTCGACAATCGCGGTTTTACCGACACCGGCTTCCCCAAGAAGCACCGGATTATTTTTGGTACGGCGCGCCAGAATCTGAATGACACGTTCGATTTCTGTTTCACGGTTGACCACGGGATCAAGTTTGCCTTCCCGTGCCAGCTGGGATAAATCGCGCCCGAAGGAATCCAGCGCCGGCGTTTTTGTTTTGCCCTTGCCGGCCACCCCCACTTGCGACGAGCCTCCGCCGCTGCCGCTTGAACCCGCGCCCTGTGCGGTCCCGCCGCCTGAAGCCGAGGAGCCCAGCAGTTTGATGACCTCCGCGCGAACCTTGTTTAAATCCAGCCCGACGTTCATGAGCACGTGGCTGGCCACGCCCTCGCCTTCCTTAATGAGGCCCAGGAGCAAATGCTCCGTACCGATGTAGTTATGGCCCAGCCGGCGGGCTTCATCCATGGCCAGCTCGATCACTTTTTTAGCCTTCGGCGTAAACGGAATATCTCCGGAAACAATCGTGCTCGGCCCAAACTGCACCAGTTTTTCGACCTCCAGCCTGATCGTATCCAGCGACAGCCCGAGATTCTGCAAAACGGCCGCAGCCACACTTTCCCCTTCTTTAATCAAGCCCAGCAGGATGTGTTCCGTGCCGATGTAATCGTGATTAAAACGCTTGGCCTCTTCTTTGGCCAGAATGATCACTTTGCGCGCACGCTCGGTAAAACGGTCAAACATGGAAAACCTCCGGTTCAGCTAAGGCCCGTTTGAGGGCCAAATCTAAGATAATTATAAACTAGAATATGTCATCCCCGCGAAAGCGGGGATCCATCCCCCCAAAACCTGGATTCCCGCTAAAATCATGCGGGAATGACGTGGCACTTACAGTGACACTTTCGTTAAATGTTCGCGAATCAACGCAGCCCGCGACGAATCACGCTCCGTACTGTCCAGCACTTTCCCCGATTTTTTCTGCAAATGAGCCGGCTGAATCAAAAGAAAAAGCGCGTGCAGATCCTGCAGCGTCAGTGTTCCCTTGACCATGCCCAAGTCTACCCCCAGCATGACAAGCGACAGCAGGCTCATCGCCTCCTGCGACGCGATCAAACGCGCGGTCTTGAGCGTTCCCAGCGCGCGCCAAATCTGATCATCAAAACGAATCTTGCGTTCGCTGCGGATGTACTGGCGTGCCGTCTTCTCATGCTCTACGACCTGATGAATCACGGATTCCAGATTTTCAATGATTTCCTGTTCAGGCTGTCCGAGCGTCATTTGATTTGAAAATTGAAACAGATTCCCGGTGGCCTGCGTGCCTTCGCCGTAAAGCCCGCGCACCGCCAGGTTCAGTTTGCTCAACGCCTGCAGAACTTTTTGAATCTGTTTCGTC
>JAHFHB010000241.1 GCA_023247135.1 Candidatus Omnitrophota bacterium | reverse complement strand
CTGGATTTTGCGCGCCGCGCTCGAACGCTATGCAGCGTTGGAAGGAGTTTCTGTCATTTTCAGCCCTTACTCTGGTTTAATCACCAGGCGTTGGCCCGAATTGCCGCAGCCTGTGGCGGAGGCCATGTATGACTGGCGCATGGGCCGCGCTGGATATCGACAGGTTTCGGGTCTGGTTCCGATTGATTTCGAGGCCGGCTTGTCCTTGACCGAGGGCTGGATGAAAGAACTGGATCTGGATTCGCAAGAGGCAAAACGTCTTGAAGCTTTTTTCCGCTCCGAGATGCCCCCGGATGATCCGGGGACTTCTCGGGACGCGACACGGAGGTCGCGCTCCGAGATGCGCGCACCGACGGTGAATCTGCTCAAGCAAACGCTGGCGGAATTGAAAGCTGCCGGGGAGGCGGCGCGCGAATCCCTTGAGCCGGCGCAAAAAGAACAAGCCGTCAGAAAAGTTGCCGGATTTTTCAGGTATGACAATCCCGCGATTCGCGAGGCGGTATACAAAACTTTGACCCGTATCCCAGGCGTTGAACCGCTCCTGCTGAACCTTTCATCTGATTCAGAGGCGGATATTGCTGCCGGGGTGGTTTTGACGCTCGGATTTATGCTGCGCGGGCAGAAGAAATTATCCAGAGAGGATGACGGCGCGTTTTTGAAAAAATGGGTCCTGCCGCTGGAGGCTCTTTTGACCGGGGCCGGCGCGGCTTCGATCCCTAAAAAGGTGAGAGATGCCCGGCTGATGGCGCTCGGTTATCTGGCCGGGCCGGAGAGTCTGCCTGTGTTTATCCGCCTGCTGGAAGAGACGCGGAAAAATAAAAAGGAGTTTGATGACAAGGTTTTTGATGCGGCGAATGTGTCTGAGAACGAAAAATTTAAAGAGGGTATTCGCGATTGGGGGGTCAGCCATGTCGCGGAAATTTATCCGTATCAAACTCCGCTGGGTCTGGCCCGGCTGCTGAACGCGCGGTGGTTAAGCGAAAAATTTGAATTTGGCCCCAAGCTGCTTCTGGCGAACCGGTTTGGTTATCTGGAAACGCCGCTCTACCGTATTTTACAAAAAGATAAAAATGCCGAGACTCTGGCGCTTGCCGGCGAATTGATCGCTTCTCTCGGCGTTGCGACCATGACGCTGGTGGAACATTACCGTTCAATCGAGCCGTCCCGCCGCACCGAAGTACTGGAAGGGTGGAAGGCTTTTCAATTGCGCTTGATGCGATCCATTTTTACGGAGGAGATAGACGAGCAGCGGCCGCTTTGGCCGGTTTCAACCGCTGCGGATGTCCGGGGACAAATCGAGCGTGATTTGTATTTCGGGGCCCTGCGTGAATCCGACTGGGCCAACGCGGACGACCGCCGGGCCGCGCCTCCTTTTGGCTACGAACACAAGGAGAAACACGGCGGCCGCTTTTATTACCTGCCACGTGAAATTTTTCAAGCTTTTTGGGACAAGCGTGTTTCGATGGCGCAGAAAGTTTTTGGCGCCGATGTGCCCGGGGCGCTGGCTCAGCTGTTGCTGCCTTATTTTGCGGTCGATGGCCTGGCCTTTGAAACTGAAACGCGTAAAGAACCGCGCGAAGAAGCGGAGGCTGCTTTGTTGGGCCGCTGGCGGGCGATTTCACACCTTCTTGAAATCCATGCAGGCCGGCTGCGCATCAAACCCGCGGCTGAAAAAACAGTCAGGCTTGCGGCGCCCAGGCTGCATGAAACTCAGGTAGAGCTCTCCGATGCGGAAGGCGTCAGCGCCCTTGTTTCTGCCGTTGCGAGAGCGCGCTCTGCCTGGAAGTTTGCGCTTTTAGATTCCGCCGTGATGGAACGCACGAATCTTTTTATGGCCCGCGCGGCTCTTGACAAGAACTGGACCGGGCTTTCTTACGGCGCAAAATCTGCACTCAAACTGCATGCCTACGATTTGCTGCGCGATGTGGCAAAGTCGAAGGAAAAGATTTGGGCCGAATGGTATCCGGCAGTGCTGAAAATGGCGGAGGATGAGAAAAAATCCCGCGAAGCTAATGGCGTCATGCCATCCTTGGGCCTGGAGCTGCAATCGGTCAATGTCGCGTCGCCTGACGTTTATTTGTGGAAGCAAGCCTTGCCTTATTTCGACATTCCCAGCCCGCCGCGCCTGCGCTATGGCCACATTGTAGAAACCGCTTTCCGGCCCGCCTGGACGGCTTCCGCATTTCTACTGGCCATTCCCATTTTGCACCGCATGGGGCTGCTCGGAGGCGCTGCGTACAAAAAAGCCGCTGCTTTTCATATTTCTTTGGCGGGGGATTTGGGGGCTGAGGCGCGCTGGATAGCTTTCCCCTTATTTCTTTTCCGGGCTGAGGAGAAGGGCGAAGACGAGAAAGAGCCGACCCCTGCAGATCGCGCGGATCAATTGGCCTGGGTTTTGAGTAAAGGGCTCATTCATCTAAACACGGCCAATCAAAAAGCGGATATTTCCTCTGAAGCGCCTGAGTTTCATACCGAAATCCGCACAGCAAGTCTTGGCAATATCGAAAAAGGCAAAGACGAACTCAAGGAGGACTATCGTCAATTTTTACCCGCCGTGCATTTTCTCGGTGCCGCCCTCGCCGCGTGGCAATCCGTAGGGGCCGGTTTTAAACCGGCCCAGGTTTTTTCGGTTGATCAAGGGCGGGTTGTGAACCCGCCCCTACAAAACAGCTCAACAGCAGGCTTCCTTTCCGAGTTTTTGCCGTTAGAGTCGCAACTCGCTGAAATCTGGACGCGCTATCAAACTGCGCTTGCGGAGATTGTGCGCGAAATCCCCGAGGCGCAGGCCCTGCTCGATGCGGACTGGTATGAGAGCACCGGCGACTCCAAAGACACGCAGCTGGTCATGCGGCTCAAGATTTTCAATTTAATGGAACGCCTGCATGAACGCAAAAAACAGGATGAACCGGCTTACGCGGCATTTGGTGAAAAAGTTAAAAGCACTTTCTTCATCTATGCGCAAGAAGCCGAAAGAGAAATAGAGAAAAGTTCTTCCCCTCCCCTGTTTACGGGGGAGGGTAGGGAGGGGGAGCGAGTATATGTGCGCTCCGAGATGCGAAATCTTCATTCCCCCGAAACATTCTTCGGCAACATTTCAGAACCCGTTAATCAGCGGCGCATCAAGGTCGGGCATGCCCCGGTTCAGCTTTTCAAGGCGTCGGTGGATGTGGACAAAGCCGAATTTTTTGAACGTTCTTTCATGGGGACGGCGCCGGACGCCTACATTCTGACGCTGCAGCCGGATTCCAGCGAGTGGAAAGAGGTGGGACTGACTGAAAAACTTCTGGGGCGGCATCCGCATCTCAAGGCAGATTCTTTGGGGTTTGCGCGTTTTTATATCCGCGGGCAGGATCTCGTGGTCTCGGAGGTCCAAAGTGATGTTTATCGTTTCCTGAAAAAGAATGATTCGGCACGGCATCTCTACCGGGACTGGCATAAAGTCATCCGGCTTCTGCTGGAGTCGATGGCGTGCGAATTGGGCCTGAAACGCGTCGTGTTTCCCGATGCGGAAACCATGCTGCAGCGCTGGCCGGGCCAGGTGGGCCTACCGTTCTGGGACCGCTGGGTCAACCGGTTCATCGATCGCGCCGAGCAGTGGGAACGTTCAAGCTCGATTTTTGAGACGCTTTTTTGGCCCGCACTTTTGCCGGTTTATGCGGGCGTGTTCATCGCGGAGGTTCTTTTGAGTCCGTACCGTTTTTTTGGCGACAAACTCTACCGAAAGTTGCTTGAGCGGGAGGGGGCATCCGCGCGCACTCACGGCTGGCTGCAATTTTTCAGACGC
>JAHFHB010000017.1 GCA_023247135.1 Candidatus Omnitrophota bacterium | reverse complement strand
CATTTCATCCTGAGTGAAAAAGCCTTTAGCGAATTAGATGCGAGTCTTAGACGCAAAGGGATTCAGGCTCGGGTTCGTCAGCGGCTGCAGAGCGGATTGGAGCGGTACATTCATTTTTGGAGCGAGTTGGATTCTAATCGGCCACGAAGACCAGACGGAGATCTCCCGGAGATTTTGACCCCTGACTACATTCTCAGCCGTGCCCGGGAAAGATTGCAGAATCAGGCCCTGCTGGATTTCCTGACTCTTCACCTGCCAGAGTTTCAAAAAGGGTGGAATGTTCAAAATATCGATTTTAAAGATCAGGTAGTCACTTTTCAACATCCGGATTCGACGCATAATATCGGCGTTGCCTCGCTCACAGCTGCCGGCTCTACAAATATTGAAAACGTCAGAATGTTCCTGCAGATTCAGATCGGCGAACGGGCTCTGTTGAAGGTAGGAATCCCGGTTCAAGGAATTACAAAGATTGTCTATGCAAAGGATACTTATCAAATCGAATTAGACCGTGAAACTTACCAGAAAACGATCGAGCAGATAAAAGACAAAGGCCGGAGAAGACTCTGGATTGAAGGCGCTTCTGACACTGTGCAGTACGTTGAGTTTCTTGAGCAGGCTGGGGGGGCTACCGCGCCTGCGAAAGCACCCAATTCCGGGGACACAATACCTAATTCAGGTCTAGACCCGTCATTGCGAGGGAGCGAAGCGACCGCGGCAATCTCGGAATCCAATTCTAACGCCGGGTTAATTTCCGGCGATTTGGATTTGCGGCAGCAGAGCCTGACCACCGAGGAAAAAATGCTGCGGCTGGCCGCATTCATCGAACGTATGGGCTGGAAACGGATTGAAGGCATCAAGGCGGGCGCTGATGGACGCTATTATGGCAATGGGCCCGGCGTATTTTATCTCGCTCCGCCCTGGGTTGATTTCGAATCTCTGGTAAGTTCAGCACAGGTCATGACGAGTGTTCCCATGTTGCAGTTTCGAACTCGCGCAGAAGAAGTTCTGAAGATTCAAGTCTTCATTTATCCGCAAGGGAAAATAGAGTTTAGTCACGACAATTATATTTATGAGATAGACATTCTTCCTCAAGCTTGGGTAAACGATGAGAGGCAGCCGACCGAAATTCTTTTTAGAGAGAGCGATGTGGATGGGATTTTTTCCATCGCGGATAGAGGGGCTTCGCAAACTCAAACAACTTCAATTTTGCTTCAAATACAAAAAACGAAATCTGAATTAGACACTTATGTTCCGCTCTGGAATGATGATGCGGGAGCACCTACTCTTTCTGACACGCCACAGGCAACCGGCCCTACGGCGGGTTCCGGCTCTGTACTTTCCGCGCAGTGGGCGGTCCTCAAAGGTATTCTCGATGGAAGATACGGGCCTTTGCCCGAGAGCGATGATCCCGATAGAATTATTTTGTGGGATGAGAATAACGCCCGAGCCTATTTACACTTGCGTAGGGCGCAGGATGGGTACGAGGAAATTGACCTGTGGACCCAAAATGCAACGAAGAGTGAAAGCTACAACGATTTGATCGCAAGAATGGATGTGTTTGATGCGGCGGTGGGTGAGGATGGCAAGCTTCACTTGTACTACGGTATAGCGGACGGGCATTTGGGGGGCATCGGTGTTCTGAATGTCGTGGATTTCAAAGAGAAAACTGTTGAAAAAGACGACATGTTTGATCCCTGGTCCGAGTATTTACAGGAAAATAAACTGATCAGCCTCTTGCCCCAACCAGTGACCGCGCCCCAGCCTGGCATGCAAGCTGAAACCATTCGGAAATCCGGGGACACAATACCTAATGTTCTCGTGGCTTCGCAGCCGCGCACTGAAATCAAGACGCACGAGGATGTGCAAAAGTTTCTTGATTCAAAGCCGGATCAATTTACGAAAGGGAGAGCTGCGGCGAGTATCAATCGGACGCTTTGGCAGGTTGCGGGCAGTTCGTTTAATTTTGGGGCATTGCAAAATCGGGAATTTCCGAACAGCGAACCGAATGAAGCTCTCTTGAACTTTGCCGTCGGGAATGGGGAGACCATTAAGTTTTACACCTTTAGCAGTGGACGAAAAATGATTGAGGTTTATAAAAATGATGGGAAAGTTGGCCCCTCGATTGCAGTCAAACAAGCCGTGATCACCGATCTGGACTCTAAAACCCCGCTTATTGAGCTTGATCTCGACGCGCAGAAACAGCTCATCCAGGCCCTGCGCGAACTCGGCTTTGAAAGCGGCAATGTCCTGCCCCTCTACGCCGACGGACAAAGCATTGGTATATTTTTGCGTCTCAATTTTGAAGAGGCCAGCGCTGCAAATCAAAATGTCCCGGCGGTTTCTGCGAATCCTGCGCCAGTATCTGCACCAGTTTCTCTGACGGGGCCGCTGTCAATTCCCAAGAATGCGATTTCGCTCAAGCCGCTGCTTGAGCCTGGCCTTTCCCCAGGTGAGTATCAACAACGAGTGGATGAGTTGGATCTGAATTTTGGAGCGCAGTTTATTTACGGTGGGTTCATAGGCCTGTGGGATAACAAGTTTACTCTCCAAACCTATGTTGCGGTGCCTCATTATCTCGATACTGCGGGAACCAACGGAGGAGTTCTTATAACGGACATTGAGAGAGACACGGGAGAGTGGGTCGTGAGCCGTCGCCCTGTTGCTGCCGTGAAAGCAAAATTATTGGATGCCGCGGTGATTCCGGAAAGCAGCGCGGGAGGGCGCCGTGAAATATTTCTCAAAGTTGAAAAATTGGATGCCTCCTGGTTGACGGTGATCACACAAACTTACGAAAATGGAAATTTCCCTTACCGCATTGAAAGTTCGCCGAGTGCATTTCATTTTGTCAGCGAATATTCAACTCTCCACATTCTGGCTGAAGAAGAAAACCCGGCCATCCCCACGCAAACGCTTTATCCGAAAGGCCTGCCCGACACCCAGCCTACGCCCGAAACTTTTCTCAAATGGGTCACGACCTGGTGGAACCGTTCCGGCGGGGTGGCCGCTTTGACGACTGATGTTTTAGGCGCTTGGATCGTGGGCATGGAAAACGTGCTGGATATCCGCGTGAATGATGATTTCATCCGGGGTGTTTTTGCGGAAATGCAGAAGCAGACAGGGGATATTCCCATCGGCGCCGAGGATCGCCTCAAAATTGTCCACGCACAAATGGATAAACTTCGCCCCGCGGAAACGGCAGTCATCTCACAGGGTCTTTCTGACACGCCAAAGGCACCCGGCCCTACGGAGAGTTCCGGCTCGGTACTTTCTGCGCACTGGGAAGCGCTTAAAGAAATTTTAAGTGAAAAATATGGGCCTTTGCCCGCGAGCGATGATCCCGAAAAAATTATTTTATGGATCGAAAATAATGTACAAACCTATTTGCAGTTAACCCATTTGCAGTTGAGTGGAAGTCAGCAGGATGGTCACGAGGAAATTGCTTTGTTGGTAAAAAATGGGGCGAAGAGTGGAAACAACTATGATTTAATCCGAAAAATTGATTTGTTTGATGCTGCGGTGGATAAGGACGGCAGGCTTTACTTGTACTATGGCACAACGGGCGGGCCTGTAGGTGATTACGATGCTTTGAACATCGTGGATTTCAAAAATAAAACCGTTGAGAAAGAAGATCTGTTTGAGACCTGGGCTGAGTATTTACAAGCAAATAAACTGACAAGCCTTTTGCCCCAACCAAAGACCCCGCCTCAGCCCGGCATGCAAGCTGAAACAATCCGTCTGACAAGCATGGAAGCGATCGTGAAATATTTGGAAGAACGGCGCGGTGAGGAAAGGGGCTTTTTCTTTCAGGATTTAACGAAGACGCATTACGTGCATCAGTACGATCGTGACAGCGGGCGTATGCGTGTGGCTACTGTGCCTGCTGAGCAAGAACCTGAAAGGCTGATGCTGGCGTTCCGTTTGGCGAGACCTCAAACTCACACGATTCAGAGAGCCCAAGGACTCGCACCATTTGAGGAAGTCGTTGTGCGTAAAGGTGTGGACTTGGCGATTGTCTGGGATGCGGCAGGTGTTCTCCAACTCCGTTTGGAGGGGGCAGGTTTTAAAAGGCAGGAGTGGCCGATTGCCGCTCAAAATTTCGAGTGGCTTGAAATGCCCCAAGACGCTTCGGGAGCCAGTACCTTTCGGTTTAAGTTTAAAAATTTACCGGCTGAGATTCAAAGCGCGCTGACTACAGCCGGTCTTGATCCAAACCGTATGGAAACATTGGACTCTAAATCTGCGGTTACTTCCGACATCGTGATCCTTGAGCAGGATGCCATTTCCGTCCCTGCTCCTGTCACTCCCGCTTCTACCCCCGTCATTCCTGTCTCCACCTCCGTCATTCCCGCGAAAGCGGGAATCCAGGATCCTTCTGCCATTGCGTCACTTTCACCCACACGCGTCAAACTCGTGCCGCGCACACAGCCGGAAATGCTGGCGGCCTTGAATCAAATCGACTCACCCAGAGCGGGCAAGCGGGCTTATCGGGATTTTACGACCCAAGTGCTTGGCGACAGAGTCGGGGTGATGCCAGCGAGTTCCAACGAGATTTATTTTAATTTCATGAACCGTTCTGACGGAAAATATGCCAATCAGGTTGTGCTTGCCTACAACCGTTCGGGGCGGGCCTTTGAAGAAATTCGTGTCACGCGCGAAAACGTAAATGATATGGATGATAACGGCCGTGAAGAGTTGAAACTACCATCGCAATTGTGGGACAAGGCCGCTGCTAAAACTCCAGACTGGCCGTCCATTCCCTTTGTGGATTTTGGCGTGGCCCAGGATTTAAGCCGCATGGTGATGGTGGTGCCTGACCTTGTTTTTACAGCCTTGCAAAAAGGCGGTGCGCTTCTCAGCGAAGACAACAAAGGCAGCGACTTCATCGCCTGGGAAGTCATCTCCGAAAGTGACGCCCTGCGCCGCTACGAAGAACTCAAAGACATTTTGCGCTACGAAATCCTTGAGCCAGTCGCAGACTCGTCATTGCGAGGCCCCGAAGGGGCCGCGGCAATCTCAGCGCCCGCCGCAGCATTAACACAGCCAGCCATGGGTTTTTTGGCCGCGACGGACACGGACGCTCTCATGAAAAAAGTGACTCAACAGATTGTTAACGCGGATTTTCTGGAGATTAAGCCCGGCACTCAAGATCCGCAGTTTTATCGATTGAGCGTGCCCAAAATGACAAGCTATAACATTGTTGTGGGGCGTGTTCAACAGCCGGATAAAAAGGTAGAACTTCGTTTCCCGCTGGCGACAGCAGGAGAACGCCGGCGTTCGAATGGAGACACAGAACATTTCGCGCCTATTCTGAATGTGGTGTTGACGCGCGAGGATGTGCCGAATGCCAAGCCTTCTGCCGAAATCAGCATTGGGAATTTCTACACCAAGACAAGCCCCGATGGCTCTGAGATCGATGTGGGGGATGGAGAAAAATATTATGACAGCGGGAAAGATGGGGAGTTTTCCGCGAATTGGATACGCGATATTGACGTGGGTTTGCATCCGGACGGTTCCGCAAGATTCGAAATTTTTCTTTCGCGTGCGTCAGACAAGTTCATCCAGGCGTTAGCCGAGCACAAAATCAAAATCGGTGAACCTAATCAGCTTTACGCCGTTTTGCATCCAAAAACAAAAGACGAAGTGCCGGCGCCGGCTTTCCTGACCATTCATCTGGATCCAAAACCTGCTTCCTCTGCTGATGTAGGGGCCGGTTCACAACCGGCCCTTGGCGTTGTCCAGAATACTCCGGTTGTAGTCATGACTCAGGCCGAAACAGACCCTGTCAAAGCACTGGCAATTCTTGCACAACATGGTTTTGTTAAAAATGCGAAATCGACAGATCTGGTGCAGCAGTACGATAAAGAAGGTACGGGGCGTGCTTTACTTTATTTTGATGAACAGGGGCAGGTCACATCTTTTCAGATTGATTTTCCGGAGATTTTTATCCCGTCTGCCAGACTTGCCTACACCCCGCAAATCATATTCCCTGATTCGATGATCCCGCAGCGACTTCCTAATCAGAAAGACGGCCGGGTTCAACTGCAAAGACACGTGCAATTTTTAATGAAGAACCCGCTCAAATTCGAAGAATTCCGCGGTATGCATGTCGAAGAACAAAACCAGAAAAAGATTTTTGTCTTCTCATGGGCGCGCGGTTCCATCCTGAGCTCCGAAACACTTGCCCTTGCCGACTTGACAACCGAAGAGAAGGCTCATCTGTTTGGCGGTGCCCTGGAGTCCGGCGACAGCTACCGCATTGATCTTGACAACAAGGCTGAGTTGCTCGCATCCATCTCCGTCATTCCCGCGAAAGCGGGAATCCAGGATTCTCCTGCCCCCGCCTCTCTGACTCCCGACAATTCAGGCGATGCGCCGGTATGGGATGCGACGGATCTTGTCACCACGGGTGCAGATGTACTGGCCCCTTCTGTTTCATCCGCAGAATCGGACAGCGCTCGGCTTGAACGGACGGATTTTCTTGCCTACGTGCGGCGGGTTATAACCATCGATTCTCCGGATCCACAGAGTCTTACGGAGCGTTGGCTGATCGCCCGCTTGCTTGACTATGAGGAACGGGGCCGTGCCATAAGCCAGGAATCGACGAGGGCTATTGTGCGGTATTTCAACGATCCCGCAAGCGAATTTCGTCTTTTGAAAAGGGCAGAGAACGCTGCAACGCTTCAGGACATGAACGACCGGGTTTGGAGCGCTCTCGTAAACGCCCGTAGTGAGATGCGTTTGACTGGCGGGTTACTGACGAAATTCGCTTCCGCATCATTTTCGGGTGTCGCCAGTGTTGTAGAGGCAATGAGGGAGAAGGTTAGGATGAGGGGGAGTGGGGAGAGGGAGATTTTACGCTCTGAAATGCGCACGGCGCCTGATGCTTCCATGCCTGAAGTCACCGCCTTTCCGGGGCTCGTGATCAAGCGAAGTTACGATGCCGGCGGAAAAGAGGTCTTGAAAGACGAAGTCACATTCTTTATTGAAAAAGACAAATGGATTTTCGAGATCCAAATGGCGCAGGGCACAGGCATTGATTCAGAGCTTAAAATTCGCAAAGCCCGCAAAGAAGAGTTTAAACCGGATGATCCCGCAGCTGGCGAAATCTTCCCTGCGAAATTCTATCGCGGCAAAATCTTTGATTTTCGCGAAGGCAATGAAGGCAGCGTTCGTACTCCGCTGATACTTCAAGGGATTTTAAAACCGGAGTTTGAACAGGCTGGATTCTTGCCACAGCCTGACTCGCGCGGCTTCTACCTCGGGCAGTTCGCCGATATTCAGCCCGGCGGACTTGGTATTGATCCCGACGCCACTCCACCGCTGTACGAAATCAATTTTGAAGTTCTGGAGAAGAAGGAGGGCGAACCCTCCTCCACCGATGCTCCCGCGGGCCCGCCGGCCGCACTGGCGGAGGTGGAGGAGATCAAGATTACACCGGTGGACCTTTCGAGTGCGGGATGGACGAAAATTTCTGAAATTTTAACGACCCGCATGGGGTACACGCAAGAATCTTATGCGGCGGCGCCGCTCATTCAGCGTGCGCAAGCGGGGCAAAAAAACCGCGAATACCGTTGGGACGATGATAACTGGCTTAGTGAAAAGCAAGGACGCTTCACGACAAAACTGCTTGAACTCGACGGCGACATTAGAGGCTGGATTGTAGAACGTGATGGCAAAACAAGCCTTTTGCTGGAAGGCAAAGCGCCCGAAGGTGGAATGCGGGCGACCGTAGAAATATCAGAGGCGGAACCAGTCATTTTGAGAGTCGGTAAGCCGGATTATCTTAAAAATTTTATCCTGAAATCCGCGCCGCCCGTTCAAGCGCAAGCGCGCTTCAACGCTGCAGAACTTCTGAATGCTGATGCCGAAGCATTCGACCCCGGAGGGAGCATTCATAGCGCGCTCAAAAATGCCGGCTATGAAATTGAGAGAGAGAATTTGGATGATGATAGTAAAGAGAATCGTGCGCACAATCCAGTGTTGACAGACCTCATGGGGGTCGATGATGATTCCGTTTCTGTTACACAAGAGCTAAGCCTTCCTAAAAAGGCGTCGAACCGCAGTGTGGTGTTTAGTGCCACCTACGCCACCACGGACTTCCAATGGATTGATTTTGTGATGGATGCTGCGCCTGTAGCCAATGCCGGCGTGATGGTGTTCAAAGAGAATCAGACTTTTGATGAAATTGATTTCGGAACTCCTGAAGACATTGCCAGCGCAACGCTTGAAACCGAAGACCTGGCACGCGGCAAACCGCGCGTGATCGACATCCAGCTCAAAAAAATGACACCGGAAATTCTCGCAAAAACATCAGAACTCTTCAACTCCATGCAGCCGTTGTCTGAAGTCTCTTTCGGTTCAGCGCAGGTCATCACGCTTCCCGGTAATCAAGGCTACGAATTTATGATCCCCGGCATTCTCGTCTTCAAAATCCGTCAGGCTGGGGGGACTTCCGCGGTCATGACCGACTTGCCAGTACAAGAGTTTGAGAGCATCCATGCTTTTGACGCGTGGTACCGGAATGAGCGGGCTTGGTTTCGGGATAATGAACATATCCGCCAAACTGCGATTCATTTGGATCTTGGGGTGGATGGACAGCATGTATGGTTGTCTGCCCACCAAACTATTTCCCTCACGGAATACGACAGCTGGCGTTGGAGAGCCGGTTCTGACGGCAGTCTCAGGATAGAGGGGGTTAAAATCGTGGATGCTTCTCAATTGCCGAATGGCGGGGGCGTCTCTTTACCGGATCATGTTTTATTTGCACCCAAAGACGGAGTTTCGCCGCGGGTGGGGTATGCCAGTGAAGATGGCAAGCAGTATATCCAAGTCATTTATGACGTGACGGCCGAGGAACTTGCCGCCATTGAACGGGAGTATGCGGTGTGGGCAGCCAAAGATGATGCTGAGGGCGGCAAAGCGTTCAAGCGTGACTTTGAATTCTGGCGCAAGATGACTCTTGACGATGGCTCTACCGTTGAGCTTGTGTTCAATACAGGACGGGTTGCGAACCCGCCCCTACAGCAAGCGCCCCTTGTGTCATCCCCGCAATTGGCGGCGCTGACGCGTGGGGAAACGGTCACGCTGAAGAGTATCGCTGAAATCAAAGCGTGGATGCAAGAAGCGGGGTATGAATTGAAGGAGAACACCAAGGATGGAAAGACAACGATGTGGGCACTTCATGAAAATTTTAGCTTGCAGGGGGAATGGAAAAGCGACAAGCCCTCAGTGCTGAGCATTGGCAACACTGTCAATGATGCCGGCACGCACATGCTGCTGATGGATGAATCCACGGGAATAACAACATTGCGGTTGCTTTCTCCGACGGCACTAAGCCTGCAGGATGCGTCGTTGCAAGGATTTGGAAAGCTGGAGATTCGGGGCCTGGGCCGTGACGCTGTTTATACGTTCTATTTTGACCGTATGCAAATCGGTGAATTGACATCGTGGGGTCAAGATTATAAGGCGCAATTGCTGGAAGGCGAATATCTGGCAGGCGGCCGCTACCGTATTGTCATTGGCAACGATGCGGAGATTCGCCAGAAAATCGGTCTGCCGCCCACCTCCACTCCCGTCATTCCCGCGAAAGCGGGAATCTCTACACTTGTCGCGACATCGTCTTTACTCACAAGAAACGGGGGTACGCTGGCGAACACCGTTTATGCCTTGGTCGGGGATGCAGATGGTAATTACTTTATCCGTGGTTCTGACGGCACCGACTTGCCGCTGCAAATACCAGATGAGACGCTTTCGTTCTCTGATTTTAAAGCCATTCAAGACCGTCAGGGCAAGAAACACTTCTTCTTCATCATCGACGAGGGCAATCGCCAGCAGCTCTGGAACCAAGACGGGCCTTTCATCGAAGACTATTTCGGCCGGATTAAATCGCTCACGCTTGAACTGGATCCTGCCAGCGGTGCGCCGGTCGTCAGTTTTGAGGGCAGACGGGAAGGACAGATTTTTGCGTATCGCGATAAGACGCCTCTGGAAAAAAGAGGGGGGACAAGCGTGGAGTTATTGGGATCGGCTGTTAATTTGCAGACCCGGGAACTGCATCTTTTTCACCGGCAGCTTGATAAAAAGCAGCAATGGGCTTTTTATGACAATGGAGTATTGGTGACAGCGGAAACCTCTGCATGGGTTGGCCGGTCGGTTCCGATCTGGAACGCGGCTCGAAGACAAACCGAACTTTATTTTGTCGCCGGTGCGGATCGAGAATCTGCCCGGCTTTATCGCGGCGCTGCGACTCCCGAAGAACCTGATTTCTTGGGCAGTTACAAGCGCGTTTTAAGTCTTTCTGCGGGCAAGAGCGACCCGAGTCTTGAGACCAACGATATCGTTTTCGCGCTGGTGGAAGACGATGCTGGCGCGTGGTCTATTCGCGGCAGTGATGGCAGTCAGCAGCGTGTTCAGATCATACCCAAAGCCGTTAAAGGTTATGCGGGCAGTGCGGCTTACTCCATTAACTCGATTCAGGATCTTCAGGATCCATGGGGTTTTCAGGTTGTGAGGGATCTAAGCGGCCAAGCGCATTATTTTTTTGCAGCGCCAATCAAAACGCGCCCCCCTGGGGGCATGGTGGTTATCCTTGACGGAGAAATCCAGGGGGATTTTGGTTTTCGCAACATTAACGGTTTACAGCACGCGCTTGGGAGTGACGGAAAAGTCCACGTGTTCTATCAGGGAGAATTGGATCAAGGCAAGTGGGCGGTATTTAAGAACGCAGAGCGTGTTTCTGCGCAGGATCGTGACAATATTTATGCTTTTTCAATGGTGCAAGATCCAGCGGCCGTCGACGGTTTGGGTTTCTTTGCTATGCACGAGGGCAATCAGGACGAGCCCAATCAAGGCGAACCCGTTCTTTACAAAAATGATCAGCGCGTACCGCCGGATAGTTTCTTGGGCGAGCACTTATGGGTGAATCGTTTAGCCGGCGCCGTCATTAATTCCGAATTCTCGCCCTTGCGAGGGAGCGGAGCGACCGCGGCAATCTCTGAGATTGCTTCTCCGCCAGAGGACGGATCCGCCGCAGGCGGAGTCCCTGCGGCCCTGCTTGCAGGTCGCAATGACGAAGTAAGGGAACCTGTGGCCCCCGCACTCGTCGCGACAGCGCCCTTACTCACAAGAAACGGGGATACGGTGGATTTGACTCCGCTGCTGCAACTGCGGGGCGAGGTTTCCACAGCCACGCTTGCAGAATTCAGACAGGCGATAGACCAGGTCTTCCCCGAACCTGGAGAACCCCGGATTTTGAGTTTAGTGCAGGACTCAAATAATATCGTTCTTGCGGACGTGACCGCTGAAACTAAACAGGACGCAACCGGCTCTGTTTTTCAAGCATCGATGCAAGTGGGTGGCACGGGTACCTCGCTCGTGCTGGAGCTTGAGCCTAAGGATCAACTGAGCGCTGAGGCAAAACGAGCAAGAGGCATCAGCGGACTTTCACGTAAGCTGGGCCTGCCCCGCGAAAATATTATTTCCTGGCAAGTTGATGTAAATTCAAAATCCGGCCGCCGCAAAGTGTTGCTAGAAGTGTCTGATTGGGGCAATGAGAGCGCTGTGCTTGCATTTAGAGACGAAGCTAGAAGACAGGGTGCAACGGCTGAATTCAGACCGGAGGCTGACCTTTTCATCGCCAGTTTCCCGCTTTTTGACTTGAGCATCCTCAAGATGGCGCCCCCTGCGGAGGGAACCCGTCCGGCAATGCTGGTGCGCACCATTCCGTCCGTGAAAAAATCCCCATTTCAAAGTCGCGAGATGAGACAGCAAATTTTGGCAAGCGGCTTTAAAGGAGGCGCCGTACCAGGGGCGGGCAATGAATTTTCTCAGCTTCATTACATGCCCGCGGGAGAGCAGGATTTTAATGATCAGAAATTTATAAGTTTCGTGCTCGAATATTCAAAATTGAGTGGCCAGGGGCCGCGTGAGCTCAAACGCTTTATTTTTAAAACCGTGGATCCGGACAATCGTGAGGCTGCCGCCGCGGATGAAGATGTTAAACCCTACCTGCGTCAAGTCCGCAAGGTGGGTGACACACTCTATCTCTTAATGGAATTTCCCGACGATTTAAAGCGTGGGCTTGAGACCTGGCGTGAAAAGGGCGGCATTGCGGATGGCCAGGTGAAGTTTGAAAATGAAACCTTGAAATGGAAAATGGTCAGTGTCGAGGAAGCCGAGTCTCCTGATGGCTATGACATTTACAAAGATATTTTTGAGTATGACACGGAAAATGATGAAGAGCCGGGAGCATTCATTCAACGGCTGGTCGAACAAGTCAAGCAAATGGGGTGGTCCAATAATGGCTCAACGGATTTGACGGCGCCGCTGCGCGCTCCGCAGCATGGCGAAGACTATTACCTAACGCAATCGGCCGATGGTAAAGATGTGATCCTTCGTGTGCCGGGATTGTCATTTATTATTTCAGAGACTTTGAACGATTCTTTTAGCAGTCCGGAGTATTTCTCTGAAGTTCCTGATATTTTCCAGAAGGAGTCCGTGAGTTGGATGGTAGCTGCCAAACACTTGAGGGATGTGAACCTCACTTTGAATGCTGACGGAAAACCAATCATTGTCTTTTCAGCTGAACCGGAGACTTTGGATTATTTCAAGCGCCAGATTCAGGGTCGAGTGCGCATGAGTAATCCGGCGGAAGCATTTATCCAAAAAAGGACATCTGTTTCCAACGACAGAAACCTTGTGCTGAAAACCACGGATGACAATGAGGTGTGGTTTGAAGAAAAAAAACCAGCGGAAGTGTTGGAGGGAGACTCGTCATTGCGAGGAGTCTCCACAGGAGACGACGCGGCAATCTCTGAGATTGCTTCGTCGCCTGCAGCTTCTCGCAATGATAAAGCTATCTCTTCTGCAGTGATGACCGGCAGCCTGCTCCCCACGGCAAAAGCTCTTTGGAACAAGCTGCTCGGAAAGGGTTTCACGCCGGAGGTGCAAGGGTTAATGACTTTTGCTAAAAAAGCAGGGCATGGGTTTTATGGTGCCGTGAGCAGCCAGCGGCCGGACATGGTTTCAATTCATGGGATTGTAAAACAGGATCCCGACTCCAGTGTTACCGCAGAAACGAATTTGATCATAGCGGTTTCTGACACTAAGCCGAGCACCGGCAAACTGACCATTGCTCATGAATACGGTGCCTTGCTGGTGGACTTCACTGGGTATGAAGGCGCTTCCTTTGAAGGGGAAGGCAGTGATTCAGTGGTGACCTTCTATTTTGAAACTATGGCTATCGATGATATTAGTGCTCCGGATTATTTAGCTGATCCCAAACAAGCCGCGTTGCTTTTCGCGGGCGAGTTTGAGGGCGGTGGACGCTATGTGATCCGTGCGGGCAATGAGAATGAAGTGCGTGAAAAGCTAGGCTTACCGCCCATGTCATCCCCGCATGGTTCTAGCGGGGATCCATCTTCGCGAGAAATAAGTAATGTGTCCCCGGAATTGGCACGGGTTCTGGCCCAAAAGGGGACCCGCCAAACAGAAGGCGGGCCCGCCACGGCGGGTAAACCGGACACGTCCGTCTCTGGAAGTGTGGATGCTTCAGCGGCTGTGCTTGTGGGCACTAAAACTATGCCGCAGGCCTTTCTTGACTACTTGCAGAGCCGGCCGGACGAGTGGATTAAATCGCCAAAATCTTCAAGTAACTGGCTGTACCTGGCAAACCGGAATAACCCCGGGACGTTTGTGACCGCTAACCCCGAAAATTCTCCACAAAGATCTGTTTTTATTCATGCTCCAGGGTTGGAGCTGCACCTGTTTCAAGGTGTCAACGGCGAGCCTTTTGACTATAGCAGTTACGCGCCATTCGTTGAAACTGATAGGGGCGTTCAGGAGGAAGCTCAGCAATGGTCCATTGAAGCCGGCGATATCAGGAACTTTTCTATTGACCAGACCTCTGCGGGGAATGTTTTAATTCATCTCAATTTCTCCCGTTCAAAGTTTAGAAACTATGTGCGGCTTTTTCGAGCCAATAAGTCTCGCTTTGGTCCCCAGGCGCTCGCCTTCACGACGAAGATGACGGAAATCGGCGATCAGGTAATTATTTTCAAAGCAACAGGTGGCGGCGAGATCCACCTCGAGTTTGATGCCGAGGAAGAAAAAGTGACCCGCCAAACAGAAGGCGGGCAGGCAGACATGGCAGCACAGGGCGCTATTTTGTCTGCGGCAAAAGTTATTCCTGCAGAAGCGATACCCTTAGGCGCGCTGTTTGGTGCAGATATTGAAGGGACAAGCGATGAACTCGTGACGCGCATTCAAAGTCTCTTTAAATCTCCGGATTTTCGTGTGGAGGTTGATCGAGATCAACCCAAGCTGGGTAGCCAGAAACCACCTTTAATTTATCGAATCAGCGTTTATGGATCTGAGCTCAGACCCCCGCTTCTGAAAGTGGGCTATTCTATGGGACAGTTTCAGATTGCGATTGACGGGTGGTCAAAATTCGAATCTCCTCAAGTCACTCGAAACTCAAATGGCCAAAACCCACCGCGATTGATTGAAGTGCATGGTCTTGAACCCGTATTCCTCAGAGAGTCAGGGAGCTTGAAGTGGG
>JAHFHB010000240.1 GCA_023247135.1 Candidatus Omnitrophota bacterium | reverse complement strand
CCAACGCTGGTTGCGCAAACGGCAATGCAGGCGGGACGGGATCTGCGGCAGCCGTAAAAACAGGCAGTCCCAGCGCTGCGGCAAAAACGCAGACCGCTAAAAAAGGATTGAATGTTTTAAGCGACAACAACATCCGCTTCCTGCACAACCACTTCCTGACTGTCGGGACCCAGCTCAAAACTGGCGACGAGGTGGTAGCGGCCGGGATCCAGCGCACCCTCCCAAATTGTTTTGCTGCTGCCCCGGTCACCCGGGAACGTCCGGATGCTGTTGATGCTGCCTTTGGCCGCAAGAGCATTACTTGCGCTCAGCATGTAGAAAGTGCCCGCCAACAGCACGTCGCCATTGCCCGTATTTTCAAAAACGTAATCCATGCGCAGAGGCTCGCCTTCAGCCGGCGGCGTCACTTTAAAATTTTCGATTTTCCCCATGCGTTTGATCGTGCCCAGCGCTTCCACAAAGACAAGCACGCCGATGCGGGGCTGAATCTGTACGGTGGCCGTCGCTTTACCAGGCGCATCGGCAGGCTTCTCTCCCGCTTCAGGTACTTTCGGAACACCGCGAAAAAAAACCACGGCAGCGCGGCCACCCGAGAGCCCGGGCGGAATCGCCACAAGCAGCGTCACGTCTTTGAATGCACCCGCCTCCACCGTGATTTGACTGGCCGGAAGTTGAATGGACGAAGCGCAGGAATGCGGCAAAGTTCCCGCCGCTGGAAAAACGCGTTCCAGCTCGCCGGCAGGAGTCACGCGGTTTCCGAGGTCATAGACTTCGACGATCAGATCGATCGGATCTTTGCTTTGATTGGAGACACGCACGCTGGCTTGCTGAGTTTCGCCGGGTTTTCCCGTCACGCGGACGATCGAGGGGCCCAAAGAAAGTCCAAAACCGCCGGGCTGCTGCGCGGGCGGTGCCGGAGGCAAATCAGCGGCGTGGGCCGCCTGCAAAAAAAGAAACAAGCTCAGACTGACAGTCCACAGAAAAAAAACATGTGTCATCCTGAGCCGCCTGCGTAATCGCAGGACGGCGAAGGATCTCATAAGATTCTTCACTGGCCTGCGACCTGAGTACAGGCGCAGGCAGTTCAGAATGACAGGCTGTGCGAGTTCATTAGGCCAATTTTTTTTATTTGAAACCATAAAGAACCTTTTCGTCTTTAAACAGCATCGGCCCGGTACGTCACCATGCCGTGATAACGACCGGCCTTTTGCCCGGCCGGCACAAGAAAATCATACGTAATCAAAAGAACCGTCCGTGGCTCATTATCGTCTGAAACATAAATCTCCTGCATGCCCGCAGTGAGCGGCTCGTGATCCGAGGTGCGCACCAGCCCTTGCCCATCCTCCACTTCAACCGTAAAACGAATGGCTTCCGCAGGCACTTGCGTACCGGCCTCGTTCACGGGCTCTTCATCCACATTCTGGCGAATCGTATACGGCCGGCCCAAATCACTGGTCACAACCAGGCGCACCTGACGGACCGATGAGTCGTGCGCCGGATCTCCGTTTTCCTCAAGACTTTTGACATTGCCAAAATCGACTGCGCTGTCGCCATTCACAACCATGGTCTGCAAGTCGAGCGCCGCATCAGCTTTGCCCCAAGCAAGGCAAAAACTACCCGCCAATAAGAGCGTTGCCAGGATTTGATTAATTTTGTTCGATTTCAAGGCGCACCTGTCCAAAGTAGTCTCCGGCTTCAAGCGGTTTCTTGCCCGAAACCAGGTAGTTCAGCGTAAACGAATCGGCGCCTCCGGAGTCCCCCGAATTAAATATTTCAGCGCGGCCTTCCGGGACTTCCGTCCAGCTCTGAACCGCGCTCTGTCCGCCGGCACTGCCCCCGGACACCATGAACCGCAAGCCGCCTTCCGGCATTTGCCCGCCCCCGGCGCTGGTGATACTGCTCAAATAACGGTGAAAAATTTTATAACGCTGTTCTGAATTGGTGCGAATCGTAACCTTCAAGGCTTCCGCCTGCTGATCAACACCCGGAAGAACGCGGCCTAACTCCACGCTGGCGGAGCCCGCGGCCCCTTCCGCACGCACCGCCGTGACCGGTTGGATATAAAAAGTCAAAGGCAGGGTTTTTGTGTCCGCGTCCGCAAAAAGTTTCAGCGGCAGCGTCATCACAACCGTCATCAAAAATAAAAGAATTCTTTTCAGCATGGTCAATTATCAACAAAGGTGACGGTCACCGTGGCTTCGTGCTGCCCGGCCGCGAGATCCGCCATGGCCCGCGCGTGATAAGACAGAATCATGTCGCCGTCCACAATCTTGCCATCGCCCTGATCCGTAACTTTGTCCGCCACTCCCTGATCAAACGTATTCAGCGTTACAAAACCCGATCCTTTGGAAACGAGATGCGCCTGAGTGCCGCGGGAAGAAAAACTGTCCATGCGCGTCTCAAGGGCAATGCCGTCCATCAAAACATCCATCCGAACCATGACATTGTCCTGAATACGCCCCACATCATTCGCGGTCACGGAATAAGCAATTTGAGCCGTGTCGGAAACGGATCCGGCCGCAAAATCAGAAAGAGTCAAATTAAAACTGGATTGAGAGGACGTGAAGGTAATGGCGCTTTGGGAGGAAAGGTGCAGAACCACGTCGACGCCGTCGCCATCCGCGGCAGCAGGCCGGCAATAGAACTGACACACGGCCCAAGCGAGAAACGCCAAAAAGAATTTTGCGCGCATGAAAAATTTTAACACACGCCGTTTTGGAAACCTAGCATTAAGAGCCGGCCTAAACCTTGATCATGCAGGCCTGCACCTGCTCATGCAGAAAGCCGGCCACGTGAGCGCTTTCGAAAGGCCAGGCATACGTAAAAACCGTTCCGGGATTTTTTTGCCGCGCCCGTTCGATGTCCTCTGGGATTTCCAGTTCCGCATGCGAACCGCCGCGCGTCAGCATGGGCGTCACCACCACGACATCCCCTTTTTTCAAAGCCGCCGCCTGATCCAGAACCTCCGGGACTGACGGCGCGCAGAATTCATTAAAGGCGACAAGCACCGTCACGCCGCTCGATTTTTTAAGTTCCTCGGCAATTTTGTGCGAAGCCGTATGAAAAGCGTCGTTGGCCTCTGTCCGCGGCCAGGCCCGCATCCGGGCATCGATCTCATCGTGGCGCGCAATCTGCTGCGCCGTCAGGGCTCCCGGTTTATTGCGCTGGGAATGCATGCGCAAAAATTCCATTTTTTCTTTTTCTGGAAAATCTTTGGGCGGCATGCCGTGCGTTGCAAGAACTATCACCATGGGGAACCTCCGAAGTTATACGGAATTATACCGCGTCCGCCCTATTTTTTCTTCTGGCATTTCGGACAAATATGCGTCGATCTCTGCCCCACGACAAGCCGGATGATGAGGGTGCCGCACTCAGGGCAGGGCGCCCCGGTGCGGCGAAACACCTTGAGCTCATCCTGGTTGCGCCCGCGGCGCTTCCCCACGCTGTAATAATTCAGTGCATTCGTTCCCAAAGTAGTCCCGGCATTTTTAACGCCGCATTTCAGAACGCGGACAATCGCACCGTGCAGCCTGATCACTTCGTCCCCATGCAAACGGGCGGAGCGCTTAAGCGGATGCAGCCGGGCCAGCCATAAAGCCTCGTCCACGTAAATATTTCCGAGGCCCGCGACAATGGCCTGATCGAGCAAAAGCGGTTTCAACTGCCGGTCGCGGCCAAGCAGCCGCGCTTTGAGAATCTCGGGAGTGAATGCTTCTGAAAGCGGTTCCGGGCCGAGCGTTTCAAATTGAGGCGGTTTCTTTTGATAAAAGTACCAGCGCCCGAATTTTCGAATATCTTTA
>JAHFHB010000016.1 GCA_023247135.1 Candidatus Omnitrophota bacterium | reverse complement strand
TAAAGCCTTCCGGATCGCGAACCGCCATCTCGGCAAGCGATTTGCGGTTAAGCGCAATCTTCGCCTTCGTAAGCAGCGGAATGAACTTGGAATAGCTGATTCCATGTTCCCGGCAGGCGGCGTTTAACCGGGCAATCCACAGCGAGCGAAATTCGCGTTTACGCACTTTGCGGTCGCGCGTTGCAAACGCCATCGCGCGGATGACCGTTTCATTGGCCGTGCGGAAAAGCTTGCGGCGTCCCTGAAAAAAACCTTTCGCCCGTTTTAGGACTTTCTTGCGGCGGCGTCTCGACGCCGGATTATTCGTACTTCTTGGCATGACACATAGCTCCTTTCAAGGTCAATCAATGATCGTAGGGCAGATTCCGCTTCATGGTCAAAAGGCTGACACCTTCCATGTTTTTCGCACCACGCGCCTGACGTTTCGACTTCGATGAACGATCGGTCAGCATGTGTCTGCGCAGCGTCGCGTGGCCGAGGATTTTCCCCCGTTTTGTCACGCGCATTCTTTTCTTAACTGCTTTTCGGGTTTTGAGCTTGGGCATTGGTTCCTTCCTTCCCGCCTTCCGGCTTTTTTTCTTCCGCCGGAGTCGGCGCTTTTTTAACCGCTAGAACTTTTGGAATGTAATACATGTGCAATTGACGGCCTTCCAACCCACCGTCTTTTTCGAGCTCCGCAATATCGGAGATATCCTGCGCGAACCGCGCGATGATTTTTTTACCGATATCCATGTGCGTAATTTCACGCCCGCGGAAAAACATCGTCAGCTTGACGCGGTCGCCGCGCTCGATGAACTTGATCGCGCTGCGCAGTTTGGTCTGATAATCGTGCTCGCCGATTTTCGGCGAGATCTTGACTTCTTTAACGGCGATCACTTTCTGCTTCTTGCGTGCATCTTTTTCTTTCTTCCCGATATCATACAGGTATTTCCCAAAATCCAGAATACGGCAGACCGGCGGGCGCGCTTCGGAGGCCACCTCCACCAGATCAAGGCCGGCCCGGTCCGCAAGCTCCAAGGCGTCCTTGGTGGCCATGACTCCCACCTGTTTTCCATTTTGATCAATCAAGCGCACTTCCAGCACGCGGATGCGTTCATTCGCACGAATCGAACGTTTTAGGTCTTGCTGCGTACTCAATCGATCTCCTTTGGTTAAGACGCCTTTTGAGCGGCTTCTGTTTTGAGGCGTTCCAGAATCTCGGTGAGACTTAACGTTCCCAGATCCCGGCGCCCGCGTTGGCGGACAGCGACCTGCCCGCTCTCGACTTCTTTATCCCCCAGCACGAAAACATAAGGGATTTTCTGCATCTCGGCTTCACGGATTTTGTAGCCGATTTTTTCAGGCCGCAAATCCTCTTCCGTGCGGATACCGGCCGCGGTCAATTTTGCCGCGGTTTTTTTTGCGGCTTCAGCGTGTTTTTCCGAAATGGTCAGGATGCGCACCTGCACAGGCGCCAGCCACAACGGAAACGCCCCGGCGTAATGCTCAATCAAAATGCCCAAAAACCGCTCGATCGACCCATAAATGGCACGGTGAATCATCACCGGCCTTTTGCGCGAAGAATCACTGGCGACATATTCCAGATCAAAGCGCTCCGGCATTGAAAAATCCACCTGAATCGTCCCGCACTGCCAGGCGCGTCCGATGCTGTCGTAAATCACAAATTCAATTTTGGGGCCGTAAAAAGCACCCTCCCCTTCGTTCACCGTAAACGGGATTGAACGCGAAGTCAGGGCGTTTTTCAATGCATCCGTGGCCTTGTTCCAAATTTCCTCAGACCCCATGGCCTTCACCGGACGCGTTGAAACCGCCACTTCGTAATGATCAAACCCGAAGGTTTTGTAGACTCTGTCGGTAAAATCGATCAAATCGACAATCTCGGCCTGCAGCTGATCCTCGGCACAGAAGTGATGGGCATCGTCCTGCGTGAAAGCGCGCACGCGCATCAAACCGTGTGTCGCCCCGGACCGCTCAAAACGATGTACTTTGCCAAACTCCGCAATCCTGACGGGCAATTCCCGGTAAGAGCGCTGCGAGGTTTTATAAATCAACGCATGCCCCGGGCAATTCATGGGCTTGACCGCGTACTCGCGGTTTTCAGCCTTCGTAAAATACATGGCCTCGTGAAAATTGTCGTAGTGGCCGCTTTTTTTCCAAAGATCGTCGGACAAAATCGTTGGAGCCTGAACTTCCTGATAGCCCCGGACATTGAGCTGCGAGCGCATCAGCTCGATCAGCTGATTAAAAAGGAAAAAACCTTTTTGATGAAAAAAAACCATCGCCGGCGATTCATCGTGAAAACTGAAAAGATCGAGTTCTTTTCCCAGTTTGCGATGATCGCGCTTTTTGGCTTCTTCGAGCTGCTTCAGATGTTCATCCAGCGCGGCTTTTGAAAAAAAGGCCGTGCCGTAGATGCGCTGCAGCATCTTGTTATTTTCATTGCCGCGCCAGTAGGCGCCGGCGATGCTCAACAGTTTGAAGGCCGGTACCTCGCCGGTATTTTCAATATGGTTGCCGCGACAAAGATCAATGAACGGTCCATTCTCGACAAAAGTAATCTGCCCTTCTTCCAGCCCCTCGAGAATTTCAAGTTTGTAGGGCTGCTCAAGCCGCTCAAAATGGCCGCGCGCTTTGCCTTTCTCAACCGGGTAATGCTTGAAAATCTGTTTTTCGGCGACGATGCGCTTCATCTCGACTTCAAGACGCGCCAAATCTTCATCCATGAATTTCGCGTCGCGGTCAAAGTCGTAATAAAACCCGTCTTTAATCGCGGGGCCGATCGCAAACTTTACACCGGGGAAAAGACACTGGACCGCCTGGGCAAGAATATGTGCAGTGGAATGACGCAGCCGAACGAGTTCTTCGGCGCTGGCGTTTTCCGTATGTTGTTGCTGGACTATGACTTAACCCTCCTATGGCAGAAAGCTGAGTATTATACGGCCTCTGCCGGGAGTCGGCAACCTTTTTTGAGACGGCACAGGAGGCGTTATTTTTTCTTCGCTTGCTTGCGCTGGCGCTTGAAGCGAGCCTTGCGACGCACGCGCTTCATACGAACTTTACGATCTCTCCCCATTGAAGGCCTCCACGGTTGCGATCCGACGCGGATCGATTACAAAAAAAATACCTGAAAAGTCTCGCACAGAAGTTAGCTTGAAAAACACAGGTGTTCAGTCTATCATGTCCGTCTTCTCTACGGGCGGTTAGTTCAGTTGGTTAGAACGCTTCCTTGACATGGAAGAGGTGAGAGGTTCGATTCCTCTACCGCCCATATTCCCTCCTTAGCAGTTCCTTCGCCTTCTCAAGGGCTTTAAAGCGGTGCGAAACCTTGTATTTCATCTCGGCCGGCACCTCGCCAAAAGTTTTTTTGAACGGCGGATAATAAAAGAGCACATCATAACCAAAACCGTTTGTCCCGCGGATCTCCCGGCCAATGTAACCGTGGACCTCGCCGCTGACGACCCCCAGGAGTTTTCCGGGTTCGGCCAGCGCGACCGCCGATTTAAAATAGGCGCCGCGGCAGTTATCCGGAATTTTTTCGAGCAATCGCAAAACCTTCAAGTTGTTTTCGTGATCATTTTTACCGGGTCCGGCAAAACGCGCCGAGTAAATACCGGGCGCGTGGTCCAGTGCGTCGCAGCAAAGCCCTGAGTCCTCCGCCAGCGTTAAAAGTCCTGTTGCCCGGGCGTATCCAAGCGCTTTGGCGGCGGCGTTTTCTTCAAAGGTCTTGCCGTCCTCCGGAACTTCGTTAACATCCGGAAAGGCCTTGAGCGACACGGCTTCAAAGGGAAGCCCGGCCAAAAGATCCTGCATCTCTTTAAGCTTCTTGGCATTACCGGAGGCGATGAGCAGCTTGCGGGCAGTCAACATACCGGCATTTAAATCGAAACAAGTTTCTTCTGCATGGCCACCAGCTGGCGGATTCCTTTGCCGGCGAGTTTCAGCATAGCGTCCATTTGCTTTTGGCTGAATGGAACGCCTTCAGCCGTCCCCTGGATTTCAACAAACTGGGCAGAGCCGGTCATCACAACGTTCATATCCACTTCGGCTTTGGAATCTTCTTCGTAGCAAAGATCAAGGCGCGGTTCCCCGTCAATGATCCCCGCGCTGACAGCGGCGACGTAATCACGAAGCGGCGATGCCTTGATCAAGCCCTTTTTCATCAGCTTTTCTACGGCCAGAGCGAGCGCAATGAAGCAGCCGGTAATCGAAGCGGTGCGCGTCCCGCCGTCGCCTTGAACCACATCCGCATCGAGAATAATCGTACGTTCACCAAGCTTTGTCAGATCCGAAACCGAGCGCAGGCTGCGTCCGATCAGCCGCTGAATTTCCTGTGTGCGGCCGGATTGTTTACCGCGCGCCGCCTCACGCTCGATACGCCCCGTACAGGAACCGGGCAGCATCCCGTACTCCGCCGTCATCCAGCCCTTGCCTTGCCCCCGCAAAAAGGGCGGGACTTTTTCATCCACTGACGCGCTGCAGATCACATGCGTATCCCCCATCTGAATCAGACATGAACCGGCGGCGTGCTTCAAATAATTTTTTTTGATAACCACTTTACGAAGCTGGTTGGCTAAACGGGAATCCGATCGCAAAGGGACCTCCTGACTATTTTATTTTTAAAATCTTGTGAAAACGCGGCACGATCCGCACACTGCGAACGTATTTTGAACCCAACCGCTGCAATGCTTGTAAACGCTGCATTAACTCTGGGTCTTCATGTCCCTCCACGTCTGCGGAAAGAGGCACCAGCACCACCGGCACCTCCGGCGCGACATCGCGCACTATGGAAAGTTCGGCAATAAACTCTGCCTCTTGAACTTCCTTGGAAAGAATTATTTTAACAAAGGTCTCTTTTTGGCGCGCGATTTCAAGAAACTGCCGGTGTTCCGCGTCAAAATTTCTCTCTCCGGTTACGCTGGGCGGCTTCATGTCCATGGCGATCAAGTCGCATTCCTCAATCATCTCGGCCAGCGCTGGAACCAGAATCCCGTTGGTTTCAAGATAGATTTTCAACCCGGCTTTCCGAAGCTCACGAGCCAGCGGTTTGATGAAAGAAAGATACATCAGTGGTTCTCCACCCGTGAAGCTGACGTACGTGTGCGGTCCCTCGGCCTTCTCAAGCCGCAGGATTTCATCGAAAGCTTCCGTGCGGGTCATCTCGCGGCCAATTTTGTGCAATTCGTCGCAGTAGGCGCAGTGAATATGGCACTCTTCAAAGCGCACAAAAATATGCCGTTCGCCAAGCCGGATTCCCTCGCCCTGAAGCGACGAGAAGATTTCGGTAATGCGTGCGGAGTCTGCGGTCGGCGGGTGATTCATACGGTTAATTCTCTTTGAGGGCGGGGTCCGTGAGCCCCGCCTCGTTAAACCCTTTGGCGCGCAGTATGCAGGAGTCGCAGCGGCCGCAGGGCCGGTCTTCTCCCTTGTAGCATGACCAGGTATTTTCAAACGGCACGCCGAGCCTCATCCCCAGCTGGACAATCTCTCTTTTCGATAATTGCACCAGCGGAGCAGAAATCGTAAACGCACCGCCCTCATCCCCAAACTTCGTGCCGAGCGTAAGCGTTTGAGCCATGGCGTGCAAATAAGCCGGGCGGCAATCCGGATAACCGCTGTAATCAAGCGCGTTGGCGCCGATCACGATTTCCGCGGCGCCGGCCGCTTCCGCAAAAGATGCGGCCAATGCGAGAAAGATTGTATTGCGGGCCGGAACATAGGTTGCCGGAATGCCGTGCCCCCTAGCGCTGTCAGGCCGGTTTTGCGGGATTGCGACTGCGGCATCTAAAAGCGCGCTACCCTTCCACGGCAGGCTAAAGCTCACAAACTCGTGACGAACTTTTAAACTCAGGGCCGTGCGCTTGGCGTATTCGATCTCCTTATGATGAAGCTGGCCATAGTTGACGGTCAGCGCAAACACGGTTCTGCCGCGGCCCAGCGTCTCGTACAAGGCCGTCGTTGAATCCAGCCCGCCTGAAAGCAGTACGACCGAACGGCCAGCCTTCATCGCCGCACCACGCTGACGCGTGAAAGCGGTTCGCCGAGAAAGCGCTGGCCCATCAGCGTAAACTGCCGCGGCTTGTCGCTGACAAAAAGAGTCAGTCTGCCCTTGCGTCTACCGGGATTTTTTATTTTTTTTTGCAACAGCATTTTCTCGAGTTTGCGGGCGGTCGGCATCGCCGAATCCACCAAGTGGATCGACTTGGGTAAAAAACGTTTCAGCGCCGGAATCAAAAGCGGGTAATGGGTGCACCCAAGAATCAGCGTATCCATTCTTTTCCGGACAAGCGGCGCCACGTAGCGCCGGATCATAAGATCCGTAGCGGCATCGTCCCACATGCCTTCTTCCACAAGCGGGACAAAAAGCGGGCAAGCTTTACTGAAAACTCGTACGCGGGACTGCCCTGCTTTCAAAAATTTTTCATACATACCGCTTTCAACCGTCGCACAGGTGGCGATCATGCCGATCCGCAGATTCTTGGACCGCGTCAGCGCTTCATGTACCGCAGGTTCGATGACGTCCACAATCGGCAGATGTTTAAAGTGATTGCGGACGTGCCTGCCCGCCGCACTTGCCGAAGAATTACAGGCGATCACCAGCGCCTTGACACCGTGTTCCAAAAGAAACTGCGTATTTTCGACGGAAAACGCGCGAATCTGGCTGGGCGATTTGGTGCCGTAAGGCAGGCGCGCCAGATCCCCGAAATAAATCAGGTTTTCATAAGGCAACAGTTTGCGGATGGCCTTAACCAGAGTTAATCCGCCAAGACCGGAATCAAAAATACCGACAGGGTCGCTGGCACGGACCGGGCGGGGTGTCATGGTCTTGCGACGGATAGGTTCACCGGTTTATGCGGCCTCATCGACGTCGTCTTCCTCGTCATCGATCATGCAGAGCACTTCGCCTTTTTGAACCGTTTCACCCTCGTCATAGTAAACTTCGGTCAGTACGCCCGAAGCCGGCGCCTGAATAATAAACGCGCCGTTTTCACTGGTAAATTCCACCAGATCATCCCCTTCGTTGACAGGGTCGCCTTCTTCGATGAACCAGCGCTGGATGGTAGCCTCGCCGACATCGCCGCCCAACTCCCCTAAAAGAACTTCTTTCATGAAACGGCCTCCATGGATGCGGCATCAAAAACTTCGCCCGCATGATACGAACTGCGCACATATGGCCCGGCAAAAACTTCTTTAAATCCCATGGGACGAATTTGATCGGCCAATTGTTTGAAATAATCCGGTTCGATATATTTTTTCAGCGGTAAATGTTCACGACTCGGCGGCAAATATTGACCGATGGTTAAAATATCGCATTGCACCGAACGCAACGCCAGGGCCGCTTCAAAAACTTCTGCTTCCGTTTCACCCAACCCGAGCATGATGCCGCTTTTGGTGACCCTCGCCGGATCCAGCTCCTTGATCATCCTCAGCACGGCCAGAGACCGCGTCATGCTGGCCTGCGGCCGAACGCTTTTTTGCAAACGGTGCACCGTTTCGATATTGTGATTAAAAACTTCCGGACGCGCATCCACCACAGTTTGAATCAGTTCGCGCCGGGCATGAAAATCGGGTGTCAGCACCTCGATCTGCACGTTGGGGATTTCGCAGCGCAAAGCCCGGATGGTCTGCGCGAAATGGCCTGCGCCTTCATCCTGCAAGTCATCACGCGCGACTGAAGTGACGACGACATAGCGCAAGCCCAGATCGCGCGCCGCAAAAGCGACGCGCGTGGGCTCATCGGCTTCGACCGGCAGGCCCTTGCCCGCTCGAATTGCGCAAAAACCGCAGCTGCGTGTGCAAACATCGCCCAGAATCATAAACGTCGCGGTCTTGCGCGAATAGCATTCAGACCGGTTCGGACAAAGCGCAGATTCACACACCGTGTTGAGGTTGTACTTTCCAAGGGTGTTGTGCGTCTTCACCGCAGAGGCCGGAGGCAGGCTGCGCCTGAGCCATTCGGGAAGTCGTGTCAGTGTTTGGGAGCCGGCTGTCATGGATTTTAAGGGTTTCCTTGTCACGGTGGTTAAGACGGGGGTTTTTAGCAAAAAGGCCGGAGCCTGTCAAGGACGATTCTATCTTGTGCGCCAGCAAGGGCTTAGAAGCAGCCTTTTTAGCCTCAATATTCGCGCAGCGTGCCGAGAAAGGTCAGATTCTGCACTTCATCAAGGCGCACACGCAGGAATTGACCCACAAGCCTTTCATCACCCGGAAAAACCACTTTATGCTCATCATAAGTCCGGCCGATCAGCTTGCCCGGTGTCCAGTCACTTGCCTGCTCCACAAAAGTTTCAACCACGCGCCCCACCAGCTTATTGAGGTTTTCGATTTCAATCTGCTTTTGAATTTGGAACAACTCGTTGTTGCGCTTTTCTTTAATAACCATAGGGACATCATCCGGCAGGTTTGCCGCGGGCGTTTCAGGCCGGAGCGAATACTTGTATACGTAGCCGCTGTCAAAACGCAGTTCGCGCAGCGCCCGGCAAGTCGCTTCATGATCCTCGTCCGTCTCGCCGGAAAACCCGGCAATGATATCTGTGGTGATCGAGACATCGGGAATCATCTGGCGCATGCGGTCTATTTTTTCTTTGAATTCGGCGTAAGTGTGCAGGCGTTTCATGCGCTTAAGCATGCGGTCCGACCCCGACTGTAACGGTAAATGAAACCGGCGCGACAACTTGGGATTGCGGGCAATCACTTCATAAAGTTCCGGCGTGGCATCCTGAGGATGCGAGGTCGTGAAAGAGATTTTCTCAAGCCCTTCAATTTCACAAAGCATTTGCAGCAGTTCGGGAAAATTAAACTTCCCCTCACCCTGCCCTCTCCCCGCAAGCGGGGCGAGGGAAATCGAGCTCACCCCCTCTCCCTCTGGGAGAGGGGTAGGGTGAGGGTTCCCGTCATACGAATTCACATTCTGTCCCAGAAGCGTAATCCACTTCACGCCTTCAGACACCAAGCGGCTGGCTTCACGGTAAACATCGCGCGCGGGCATCGACACTTCACTGCCGCGTGTGATCGGCACAATGCAGAACGTACAAACTTTGTTACAGCCCGTCATAATCGGAAGCCAGGCATGAAAACGGCCTTTGCGGCTGATCTGATCCGTGTACTCAATCGAGATGCCGTCATGGCGGATTTTTGCGACCTGCCTGCGATTCTTGCGCACTTCTTCGATCAGTTCCGGCAGTTCCTTGATATTGCGCGTACCCACCATGAGATCCAACGCCGGAAAGCGCCGGAATAATTTCTCACGATGCTCTTCGACCATGCAGCCCATCAGGCCAATAATCAGATCGGGATGAGTTTCTTTGTATTTGCTCAGCATGCCCAAACGGCCGTAGACGCGGTCCTCCGCATGCTCACGCACTGAGCACGTGTTCATCAAAAACACATCCGCATTGACGCGCACATTACGCGAATGCGCTTCGCTCTCCAGCGCATCCGGCACAAGCTCATACCCCTGATGGCTGAGCAGTCCCTCCGCCACCTCGGAGTCGTAGGCGTTCATTTGGCATCCGAAGGTCGCAATAGATACGACCAATTTTTTCGGGACATTCGGGGCTGTTTTCTCTGGTGAATTTGACAATTTTCTATTCTCCTTTCCTCGGTTTTTTCATCTTTAGTCGTAGGCACTGAGGTCATAGCTAACACTTCGGCCCTTCGCAGGATTTTGACGGAGAATTCCCTTCTCGAGTAATTCCGAGATTTCGCGGAAGGCAGTGGCGCGGCTCACTTTGACCATGAAAACATATTTCCGAGTTGTAAGCCCCCCTTGAAAGCTGCCTTTCCCTGCATCAAGTAATCGGTTGACCACTTTCTTTTGGCGTTCATTCATGAGGGTTTGCGCATGCCTCTGCCAAAAGTCAGCCTTTGCTAAAACATGCCCGATGATTTTATCTGATCTTTCGATAGCGCGTTGGTAACAACCCAAGAACCAGAGAAGCCAGTCGGTTACATCAACCTGATTGGTTTTTGAAGATTTTTCGAGGGCGTGATAATACTCCTCCCTTTCTTCCATAATCTGGGAAGAAAGGCTGTAATACCGGACTCCAAGTTTTTCATCCTGCGCAAGGGCCATATCCGTTAAGGCACGAGCAATACGTCCGTTTCCATCTTCAAAAGGATGGACCGTCACAAAATAAAAATGCGCAAGCCCCGCCCGCAAAAGGCCGTCCATTTTCTGTGATCCGGAATTCCACCAGGAAAGAAATAGACGCATTTCCTCCCCGACTTTTTCACCAGGCGGTGCTTCAAAATGAATTTTCTCACGCCCCACAGGACCCGAGACCACACGCATCGGTTCTTTGCCACGCCACTGCCCAACTCTGATTTTATGGAACCCCGAATGGCCTGTTGGGAAAAGTCCGGCATGCCAGCCCTTTAATTTTTCTGCGGTAAGGGATTCCTGGTAATTCTGTGTGGCATTCAAAAGAACTTCGATAAGCCCATCGATAGATCGCGTTGCCGGACCTAATCCAACAGCGGAAAGACCTAAATGTCTCGCGACCGAAGAGCGCACCGCCTGCGGATTCAAGCGTTCTCCTTCGATTGCAGATGTCTTGATGGCTTCTTCAGTAAGGATATTGGCGCGGGCTTCGTCGCCAAGCTCAAAACCAAGCCGTTTCACTCGCCCCAAAAGATTTCCCTGCGCAAGTCTCGCCTGCCCCAAAAGAGGCAGCAAGGCATCGCTTTCCCAGGTCATTTTCGGCCATTTTTTGAGCTGCCAGATATAAGTCATACCTACGGTTGTCCTCCGGTACTAACCGCGGCGACTTTGATGTCGCTTGCGGTTGTGTAAACGCCTCATAATCGCTTCATAATTAGATACAATTATGCCTTCTAATTGCTTCATTTACAAGGGGGGATTGATGGCAGATAGGCAATGCGAACCGCCGATAAGCTGCCGCGACAAAATCTTTTTTAAAATTGTTCATTTAAGTAATGCTGCCTACCGCGTCTGTTGGATAACCGAGGCTGACTAATCCCGTTTGTTTTTTACGGATGCCTCTATTATTTTGAGTTTCTCGAGGACAAACAAGCGTATCTTTTTTTCAGGGATACGCTTTCCCCAGCGCGCCGCCTTTTTGAAACTGAATTCCGGCGGGAAGTCGAGCTCGGGGAAAGATCCAAACTGTTTTTTCTTTCGGCTCGACAGGTACAAGCTGTCAATTAACGCCTTTTCCGGTTCCGCAATTAAGAAATTGCTCTCTCCCCTATACCAGTCAAATCCATTAAAGAGCGAGGGCGAAATCTGATGGACTGAAAAGACACCGGCCTTGGTACGAAGCCTGCTCGTATGTGCCGTAGAGGCCAAAGTGATTACCTGGGGGATTTGCGCCACGATCCCATGCAAATGAAGCGCGGTAATAAACGAAACATAGACCCGTTGGCGCGGGAATAAAGCAGAAATTACCTCAAAAGAAGAAATCGCACGAGGCCCCTGCTCAGCCCATACGCCCCGGTATATTTTCATGAGCAGTCCCTGCTTGACGAGATGATTCAGCGATTGAACAACTACCGATGCTGATTTTCCGGAAATTGCTGTAAGTTCATGGGTCGTAAAAACAGGTCGCCCGATTTCACGGATAAAGAGCGTGATATCCTGTCTTTTGTTTGTTTTCATTTCTTGAATTCCTCGAGAAAATGCGCTGTATTGAGCTTGATTTCATCCCACACTGCCGAAGATGAATACGCTTTTTGATCTTCCGCTCCGAGATAGGAAACTACCGTGTCCCGGAATTGCGGGAACTCCACCATGAAAATATTGTCATGGGCGATTTTCAGAATTGACCGGCTGACGTCGACTTTGTTTTGTTTGGATTGCTCGTATTGGGAACGCAGAACAAACAGATCAAAGATATCGCGGGCTTGCAGTACCGTCCGCCCGGCCAAAGCCTCAATTTTTTGCGCCACCGCCGAGGCCGCATCATAATGCGAGACCAGTAATGGCGCCATTTTATAAGCGCGCAGGATTTCGCCGGAAATCTGCTCAACAGCGACAGTTCCCTTCACGCCGCGCCTTGAGAATTCTACTTTGGTAAAAAGGTCTTCCCCACCGGAAGTCAAAAGGTGAATTTTAAATCGCTGCGTAGTTTCGGTCTGTTTGGCTTTTATGAGATCCGGGGCCACAATTTTCTCGATTCCAAAAGATTTAAGGCTGTCGGTAAATCCTCTAGTCCCCAAAATGTCCATGACGGTCTTTTTAATCCTTTCGACACGGGCCCCTTTGACATCAATATCCATATCTTCCGAATAACGGATACTCTTAAAAAACAGCCTTAAATTAACGCCCCCTTTCAGGACATACTCATCCGCTTCCAGTTTCCTCGCAAACCAGCGGAGAAACTCCAGGTGAAAGACCTCGCGGATCTGCAAAGGGTGGGTTATAGGCTTATTCATTTTATGAAGTATAGTTTAGTTATAACTAAATTTCAACTCATAATTATTCCGGGGGACGCCAGCCGAAGGAAAGGCGGCAAACGGGCGCTTGTTATCAAGGCTTGGCTCGCAGGGAATTCAAGTCGCGCTAAGCTCAGGAGACTCTTCGACGCGGCCCCCCATGGCTTTACATTGCTCGGCTGTTTTCCCTTTGGTCTCAAAACCGCCAAGAATACAAACGAGAACTTTATGCAAAGCCTTCACCGGTTGATCCGATTGAGAATACGGTATCGGGGAGGAAACTTTTGAACCCTTCGCTCTCACAACGGGCCCATCGCAGGCCATCAAGAGGATGAGGAATAACAGCATTTTTCCCCCTATGTGCATACAAGTCTCCTTTCCCATCGCTCCTTTAAAAAACACGGACCTTTTTCATGGCCGCCTGGATGCGGCCAAGGCCTTCTCCGATCTGTTTGATGTCAAGAGCATAGCTGAGGCGGATGCGGTCGGGAGCGCCAAACCACTCCCCGAGGTAGGTAATGACTTTAAAATCCTGGTAGAGCGTGGAAACGAATTCGCGCGGATTCTTGCACTGCGGAAGCACATAAAAGGCGCCCTCCGGCTTCCACAGGTCGAAACCCAGATCCGTAAGACCCTTGTAGATAAAATCGCGGCGCTGACGCCAGATTTCAAGCTGATGGCGTGCGTACTCTTTCGGAACTTTCATGGCCGCAAGCGCCATATCCTGCCCCACTAAATTCGTATTCATGCTGGTATGCGTTTTCATTTCGCAAACGTCGTCCACGATTTTCTTGTCCGCACTCCACAAATACCCCACACGCAGGCCGCACATGCAGTAAGTTTTTGAAAAAGAATTGACGGTAATCACATGACTGCCGTGGATGTGGTAATTCTCACGTTCATAAATCAGGTCTTTGTACACCTCGTCCGACACGACATAAACGCCCAGCCGGGCCGTGACCCTCTCGATTTCCCGAAGGGTTTCAATTTCTTCCACGCGGCCCGTGGGATTTGAAGGTGAATTGATCAGTACGGCTTTGCAGTCTTTGATTTTTTTATTGAAATCCGCAAGATCAATGCGGCCTTTGACCAGATCCGTAAAAACGGGCACCATTCCCGCCATTTCCACAATCGGCAAATAGGAGTAGTAGTAAGGCCGAGGCAGCAATACTTTCTGGCCTTTGCCCCAGCTCCTGAAAATAAGGTCGAGCGCTTCGGAAGCTCCGTTGGTAATGACAAAGTTTTCAGCGGTAGAGTCAGGATACTCTTTGGCCAGGGCCTCGCGCAGTTTGAGCTCGCCCTGAATGAGGCCGTAGCGCAGATCCTGACGGATGGTCAGCCCCTCAAAGGCTTCTTTCGGAGGCGGCAGATCGGGCTGGCCGGAGCCAAAACTGATGACGCCGGCGCCCTGTTTACCGATAAAATCGGCGGGGCTTTTTAATTTCAGAGGTTCTGACATGTAGATTCCTGTAGGTTAAACGACCCGGTCCAAAGACACGCCGCGTATTTTATAGGGCAAGGCGGTGTTACACAAGAAGGAAGGCCAAATGCTTTCCTTACTTCCCCATTGACGGCGACTGTGGTAATCGACATAATTCCGTAAAACTGCACCCTCTTTTCAGGCACATCAAACAACGAAGGAGATTCCGTTGAGAAAGTTCATGTCTTTATTCGCGGTTCTGGTTTTGCCTCTCATGCTTGCAAGCTGCGCGACGGCCACACTCAGAGGCGTTTCAGCGGCCGGAAAAAAAGTTTACCTTGGCCCCATTCCGATTCAGGGCACTGAGGCCTATCAATCCTACCTCAACAGTCCTCGGGCAGACGTCAGTCAGCAGGCCTACATTTTCAGCCGCCTGAAATTGGCCAAAGACCTTTCGTTCTACCACGACGGCAGCTGGTACAACTGGCTGGAAGCCTACCGCGGCGGCATGTGGCTGATGCGCAACCGCTACAAAAAAGGGCAGGATTCCCGAACCTTCCTGAAAAAATATGTCTGGAAGTCTGAAGACACCGGGAAACCGCACCTGGTGAAATATCCCGACGGCTCCGTGCACGAGGCCTACTACGTTCTACTCAATGAATTGGATTTGCTGGAAGAAACGGTCAAGGCCGATCCCAAAGCGGCCAAATCCGCCCCCCCGCCACCCGAAACACCAGCGCCTGTTTGATCATAGGCCTAAGCCGGTAGGGAACAGGCATGCCTGTTCCCTACGAACTTATAAAACCGTTGCTAGGTTCCGTTAGTGCGGCGGAAGAG
>JAHFHB010000239.1 GCA_023247135.1 Candidatus Omnitrophota bacterium | reverse complement strand
AAAGCGCTCATTCTGGTTTTCAAACAGGGCAAATAGGTTAAAGCTTTCAAGCACTTTGAACGTTTCCGTTTCAAACTGCTTTGCCAAACCCACCTGCTCGCGCAAACCCGCAACGTAATCACTCCAGGGCTCTGTTTCGCGGCTGGCTTCAGGGCTGATAAAAGGCTTCACGGACAGGTAGGTAAACCCGTTCTCCCGGGCCAACTTTGCAGCCAGCGGGATTTCGTGAACATTGTTACAAAGGTCAGTTTGGTTTCCGCGGAAATGTTCGCATAAGGCCAGGTACGAATATCCCATTTGAAAACGGTTCCACTTCTGACGCATCTTTTTAACCGCCGCTAAAACTTCACTCAACTTCATGGGAGATTTGGAATTATGCACGACGGCAAAACTCTCATCCGTGCCTGCATCAAGTGAAAGACGCATCCAGTCTTTTTCTTCCAGAAGCGGCGCAACTTTTTCCAGCTCCTGCGGACGGACCCCGTTAGAAACGATGCCAACACGCAATTTCTTCTCCTTAAGGTAGGCAATAATTTCGCTAAACTGCGGGTGAACCGTCGGCTCGCCGCCGCCGATCACAATCACCGATTTCAACCCGCGGGAGATAAGCTGATCGACGAGCGTCTGCGTACAATGCAGACTGAGCTTTCTGCCGTTATTAAGCAGTTCAAGGTCAATGCAATGGTGGCAATAGTGATTGCAGGCTGTTGTAATGTCGATGTTGATCGAGGAAGGGCCGAAAGAGGGCGGTACTGTATCTTTTCCGCTTTTAAGATCAAGGCGCCACTGGACGTAGGCCAGTAGATTCTCAAACATGTGCGGCTGAAGCAGCTTGTTGATAAAATTATGAATGCGGTGCGTGGCGACGTGGCCTATTTCGCTCGCAACATTGGGCTGCTCTTCTGATTTTGGAGTCATAGGGGCTTTCAGGGGCAGGCTCAGCGCCCCGAACTCTGTATGCTCGTGGTCCGGCCCGTCAGGTACGACTGGTTCATTTCGATATGCCGAATATAATCAGCGATGCCGTCTTTCAAGGAAGAGAAATTGAACTGGACGCCGCTTGCGCGAAGCTTCGTCAAATCGGCCTGTGTCCAGTACTGATACTGATCGCGGATGTCCGACGGCATGTCAATGTATTCAATGCGCGGCTCTTTGCCGAGGGCCGCGAAAATACAGCGTCCCAGATGGTTCCAGGTTTCCGCCTTGCCGGTGCCTAAATTGAATATTCCGCGAATTTTTGGATTTTTCCAGAACCAGACCATGATTTCAAGGACATCCTTTACGTAGATAAAGTCCCGTTTTTGTTCCCCGTCTGAAAACTCGCCCTTATACGACTTGAAAAGGCTCAGCTTCCCTTCCGTCTTGATCTGATAATAGCCCTTGTGGATCATGCTGCGCATGTCCCCCTTGTGATACTCGTTGGGGCCGTAGACATTAAAAAACTTAAAGCCGACAAGGACATCGGACAGGCGGTTTTTCAAAACCCAAAGATCAAACATCTGCTTGGATTCGCCGTAGGGATTTAAAGGCTTCAGCAAAGGGATGGCACTCTCGGCATCCGAATAACCCTGCTCCCCATCTCCATACGTAGCCGCGCTTGAAGCATATAAAAAATGGATGCCCTCCTTGACCGCCCACTCCGCCAAGATTCTGGAATAAAGAAAGTTGTTTTGATAAAGATATTCGCGATTCTGCTCTGTCGTCGACGCGCAGGCCCCCATATGGAAAACCGCTTCAATTTTTTCCTTCAAATCCCCCTTTTGGACGCGTTTCAGGAATTCGGTTTTGTCCATGTAGCCCGCAACGGAACCTTTGTCCCAGTTGGAAGATTTTGGAGGAAGTTCTCCGCCCTCATCGACAACAAGAATGTCGGTCCGCCCGAGCGTGTTGAGCTTCCACACCAGACAACTCCCGATAAAACCAGCCCCGCCCGTCACAACGATCATCGTTGAATACTCCTATCTGCCTTAAGCAGCAACCCTTTACAGAAATCTAAGATTCGCATGCGGTCTATTCTAGCCAAAAACATGCCAAAAAACACCTAATTTTCAAGTAAACACTTCTAGCAATTCCCCTCAAATCCCCCTTCCTTCATCTTTTGAGCATCGGTCTTTTTCCGAATCAGAAACATAAGATGGCTGCCCTCCCGTCCCAAAGCCAGCCACAAAAATTCCAGAGGAAATGAAAAACAGGCAATGACTCTTAAAACCATTTGGTCGGCGGCATGATAGAATTGGTGCCTCGTTTTAAGCACTTTCACCGGAGGAGCACAGCCACCGCCAGACCCAGCGGGGCTCGTCCTTGCCATATTCGCTTTCCGGGATCCTTTAATCCACTTAACGATCCGTGCAATCCATGCCATAAACGCCTTGTAAAGCCGCGTCAACGGATACGCATGCAACCAACGCTGGTCCATAATTTCAAAACCATTCCGAATAAATAATTCACGCCACTCCCCCGGTTTCATCAACGAGGAACTCTCCCCCTCCCTGTAATCTGCGCCCGCAACCGGATCAAGTATCAATGCACAACCTCCGGGGCGCAGTACGCGAAAAAATTCGCGGATCACTTCCGGCTTTCTGGAATTGGGGACATATTCCAGCACAATCGCGGCGTTAATAAAATCCAAGAGGTCAGACCGGCACGCCAAAGGAGCCGCGCTCATTGCCAAAAAATCGCATTGAGAATAGCTTTTCTGATTCTCGGCAAGTAATTCCGGAACAAGGTCCGCGCCGATGACCTTTGCGCCCTTCGCCCAAAAATACTCGCACCAGCGGCCGGCGCCGCAGCCCACATCCAGAACAGTTTTCGCCTTAAGATCGAGACGATTTTTTTCAAAAATCCGGTCCGCCACCCCATATTCAAAAAAAACCATCACGCGGTTAAATAATAGCGGCCACGGGTGATAACAAACCGCTCTCAACTTCCAGGATTTCTTCTTTTTCTCATCCTTTAAAAATCGGGTGTAAAGCTGGTGCCAATACTGTGCCCGATTTCGAAGCTTTGTTTCCGCGTTTTCACACAACATTTCAGTCATGATATCCTGCTCTTCAAATCGTCCTCATTCATACGATAGTTGCTTTTTAAATCCATGGGCAAGGTAGTATTTCAAATCCGCCAGGCTAAATACTTTTAGCATCAAAAGACTCCCCAAATAAACACTGGCTCCCATGGCAATCCGGACCAGTACCGGCAGGCCCAGAGGCTGTGTCAGAACGAGCAAAGCCACCAAAACAACGTTTGCTGCGGCCACCCTGCCCAGGTCCGGTAGAATCTTATGCAGGGAAAAAATACCCTGCTGTCCGAGGTACGCCGCCATGGCCAAACTCCCAAAAACCTCGACCATCACCGTCGCCAGCGCAGCCCCGTTGTACCCGAATCGAGGAATCAAAACCGTATTCATGGCAATGTTCGCCGCCACTAACCCAAGCGAGATCCAGGTATCCACAACCTGTCTGCCGCAAAGAATCAACAAATTGACCAGCAGGGTGGCAAGGAACCCAACGCCTGTAAACCAGAGCAAAATCATCAGTGTGGGGCCCGAACCTCGGAATGGTTCTCCGAAGAGAAGCTGGATAAGATCCGCCGCTGTCCACATGCCGCCGAGCGCGAGAGGCAATCCGGCCCCTGCGAGAATCTTCGACGCCTTACTCACAAGGCGATCAAATTCCGGCCGGTTGCTCCTATAGGCCTGGGAGAGTATGGGAAAAAGAGATGCCATCAGGGAGGTCGCAACGACCGTGAGGGCTTCGCTGATACGCGTCGCCACGCTGTAATGGCCCACGCTTTCAAACCCCTGCATTTTAGAAAGCATGAA
>JAHFHB010000238.1 GCA_023247135.1 Candidatus Omnitrophota bacterium | reverse complement strand
GCCATATTCGTGAAATTTTAAATTCGTTGGGCGTGACTTACGCGGTCATCACGCCGGTGATCTCGAAGGCGGATCAGAAGCACCAGGAATATTACCGCGACTCCATGGCCGAAGACCCAACGTCTTCGGCACGCTCGCTAGGCTTTGACGCCTTGTCGTCGCAGGCCGGGGGCGTGAATCCGTTTGAGATCGGGCATTTGAGCGGCATGTCGCGCTTGATCAGCGCTGTCGAACTCAAAGCCAACGGCAACCCTGCGGCTCAAGCGGCAGTGCAGGCTCAGATGAACCGGCTTGCCGAGGTCATGCGCGGCCTGCCCGCCGCACTCTCGCTGCCGCAAGCGGTTCGTGAAGCGGATCTGCAATTGAAACAACAAACGGTTTTGTCTCCGGCAAGGGCCGAGATGCGAGCCGAGGAAGACGCGACGGAAAAGCTGATCGTACAAGCTTTAGACATTCTCCAAGTCCTTTTGTCTGACAAGAAAGTTTACAAAGCCATCGATGATGCCGATGGCCTGCGCGCGAAAACCTACCAGGAGCTGACGAAGACAAAACTGCCTCTGCGAAAACTCTACGATGCTTTTAACTACCTGTGGAAAAATGGATTTTTAGAAAGACCCAAAGCCACGGGCCCTTATTTCCTGAGTGCGTTCTCCAAAAGCGTGCGCGAAGGTTTGCAGGCAGAGTCTGCATCCAGCGTGCCTGCGGTGATTATCCATCTGCTGCTGGCCGCATTGGAAAGCAAATCTGAGCCCGCGGCGCAAATGCGCGTGCTCAAACAGCTCATGTATTGGCAGCAGTATTTTCCCGAGGTGCAGCCCGGTCTTGAAAACCAGCTTGCGCAACAAGCGGCGGATTTGTCTGAAACGCATGTCCGGCAGCTCAGAACTGCTTTTGAGCAGGGCGGGTCGCTTGAGCAGAAGTTCACCCTCATTCAGGAAGCGGCTGAAATCGTAAAGCAACATCCGCGCATGGAACGTGAGCTGCGCGAGTTTATTTTGGAACAGGAAGATCTGATTTTTGACGAAATCGCACGCGCGCGGTTAGCGGCAGCGCTGCAGGAACCCAGCGATGAAAAAGCGCTGGGCCGGTTGATGGATGTGAAGCAATTCGTGAATAAACACATGCTGGTGGAGCCCATCACGCGCTTCCGGGTTCTCAACGAGGTAGAGGCGCAGATTACAGCGCGCAGCCGCCGGCTTTTTGGTTCGACGGATGAGCGTTATCACTCTGTGAAAGAAATCGATTGGCTGCTCAGATTTAAGGGATATGCGCAGCTTCGCGACAAGTGGAATAGCTTGGGGCATCAGCAAACGCCTCTGGACCAACAGGATCCCGAAGCCTATCTACCCAATTACATCCGCGCTAAACAGGTTCGCTCCGTCGTTTCCAGTCTACGGACCCTGATGCGGCCAAGCTCAAGAAGCGAGCGGGCGGCGGGGAGAGGTCGCCCTGGTCTTAAACTTTTAGCCATGGCCGTCATGGGAATTTCAGCAGCCATTCAGTTTGCGCTGGGCTCAGCTTTTCTTGGGGTTATTTTTACTGCGGCCGCGATTTTCTGGATGGTCAATTTGGCTGCCGACCATTTATTGGTGCCGATCGAAACTCAACAGGTCGAGCCGCAAGCGACGATGCCTCAGCCGCCAGAGACTGTGCGTCTGGAACCGAGCTCTGTCGACAGCGGCCAGCTGCCGCATTTAACCGCCCTGCTGCTCAAATACCGGGATTTTCGCGGGGCATTTGAAAAATGGCCGCTTTCGCAAAAAGTCAATCAGAGACTGCAGGCTTTGGGGGTGGGGGAATTATGGGACGATCCGGGGTACCGGGTTCAGTACAGCCTCAACGGCAATGACTACATTCCCAAGCCTATTCCAACGCACGTGGAGCTCATCCGTAAGGCGGTGCGCGAAAAATTTCTCGGATACCGTGATGACGATGGCACGGTTCACCGGGCCGCGCTGGTGGGCAGTCTCAAAAAAGGCGACAAGAGCGTGCGCGAAATTTTACAGCGCTATGCGGAGATCATCACAGACATCCGCGAGGGCACCGTTTCGCTGGATGCCAGCATCTACCTCTTGAATGAAATTAAATTGCACTTTGTGAAGAAAAACACGGAAGGTGAAAGAGTTCTGATGGAATATCTTGAGTCGCTGGCTTCGGACTACTCGCTGACCTCTGGTGTGGTCGAAGCCACGATCTGGGACCGCGATCCCTGGACGGATTTGAGCCGGCAGGGCGAATTTTACTGTTGTGCGTTTCTCGGCGGCGTCAACGAAAGAGGGGGCTACGGGTATTTCCTGAGCAAAGGCATGACCATGCTCGACTTTGTGGTCGACAACGAGCGCAAAGTCCGCGCGATCATGACAGCCGGAATTTATAAGACCGCAAAAAACGAGGACGCCGGCGTGCTGGTGGTCGACAGCGTGGAAGGCACCCTGTCGATTTCTCCGGCGCTCATCAAGCGCGCCATCGAAGAATATGCCTACAAAGCAGGTTTTCGCAAAGTGCTCTACAACGACGCTACGCCCTACAACGCGACGCCCAAAAAGTTTACACAGCATGTGGCTTCCAGCGGCGCCAAACAGCAGACGCTGCTTGTGCGTCGTGCCGACGATGAAACCCTCCAATACCTTGAAGGATTTCCCCGGCAGTCGTGGGCGCTGAGCAAGACGGAAGGAGAAGTCTCGGGATACTCCGTGGATTTAACGCGTGAGAAATACCGTTTTGAAACTTGGGGGCCGGAGGATGTGGCGTATGAAGCCGTCAGCGGCGCGGATTGGGACAAGGTCAAAGCCGATGTGCTGGCCTTGGAAGAAACCTTTCCTGCGAAGCTGCGCGAGACGGAAACGACGCTGGCTCAAAAATTTCGCGATCCCAATACTACAGTGCTTTTGGCCAAGATCAAAGGGGAAGTCGTCGGCTATGCTTTGGGTGGGCCGCTTGAGGAGTATAAAAAAATCAAGGGAGTCAAAGAGGATCCGAATTTCGGCGCGCATAACACGTTTTACCTTGGCTCGCTGGCGATTGCACCGGGTTTAAACGCCGGTAATTTTAAAAAAGGTTTTCGCGATGCCGTGGTTATAAAAGCGCGTGAAAAAGGTTACCGCTATTTTACGGTTCATATTCCCGACGATCGACTTTCAGAATTGGATCAACCCCAGGTTCTGTCGACTTACCCCAACTGGCTTCAAGCGGGATACAAGGCGCATTACGTCCGCTTGACACTTGCTGCGGGAGAAACGGCCCCTGTGCCGCCCGCCGCACCTGCGCCGGAAGCTCCCATCGAGATTATTCAGCCGAAAGCCGCCGATTGGCCCCAAATCAAAGATGCCGTCACTCAGATTGAAAGCGTTTTTGAAGCCAACCTGAGATACACGCCCAGCATGCTGCGTAACGCTTTTACGAACCCAGCCAAATTTCCGCTCATTGCCAAACAGGGCGATCGAATTGTCGGGTATGTGCTGGCTGGGCCGCTTGAAAGTTACTCGGGTCTCCCTGGCGCGGTGGATGATGACAATTGGGGGAAAAGAAATACGGTTTACTCCGAGTCGATGGCGGTGGCGCCGGACCAGCAGGGCAAGGGCATTGGCACGCAGCTGCAACAAAAGCTGGATGAACTCATTTTGACAAAAGGTTTTCAGTTCAAGACCGCGCACCGCCGCGAAGGCATTGCCCGCAAAGTCAATGCGGTTGTTTTAAGCCGCCACCCCAACTGGGCCGGCACCGGAAGAATCTACGAGTATTCACGTACGGATTTACAAGCAACTGCTCGTTCAGAGCAGGACACAGCCTCAGCAAGGCTGTTGCCTGAGCAGTCCTT
>JAHFHB010000015.1:10993-14690 GCA_023247135.1 Candidatus Omnitrophota bacterium | reverse complement strand
TGGCGAATGACGTGGATCTTGAGACCGTTTTTGAGCGCGGTAGAATCCGCGGCGTCTGTTTCAGGACAACCTTGCTCATGCAGCATAAGGCGCTCCCCCATGAGCTCGTAAGCCGCCCCATAAAAACGGCCCCGGTAAAATACTCTGGGGCTGCTGAGCACAACCCCCTCGACGCTTGCACACGCGGCAGGCTGGATTATGGAGTGTCCGGCCGCATCCGGCCCTTGCAGAGAAGCGGCTCGAAGCATTCCTAAAACCATCCACTGTACGGCGAGAACCAGCAAGAAATACCGGTGTCCGCGCAGTCCCCAGAGCAACAGAATTCCAAGCACCGCCACGACACTGAGCCAGGCCGCGGCAGGACAGAAAAGACTGCCCAGCACCACGCCGGCAAGAACCCCGCTTGAAATCCAGGCAAATGGCATTTTCACAGGGCTCATAATAGCATAATTATTATGATTTTAACACATAATATAACGCGCGGTAAAAGAGCCACTTATCACTGCTTATTTTCTGCTTATTTTTTTTCGGAGGAAGGAAACTTTCTGTTTCAGCGGAAAAAACGGACGATGGCAAAAAAAGTAACGGCCGTGGTGAGAATGAAAAGAAGCGTATGCTGAGTCCTGAAAAGCAGCACAGGCGCCGCGGCAGAAGCTGCGTCTTTATTTTTTTCCAAGCCGGATTTCATACACTTTTCCATCTTTGCGCGGAACCTCGATTGTAAAAGTAGGCGGGCCCTTGACGCGCGTAAATTCCTTGGTAGGCGCTTCCAGATTGCGGTAAGCAATCGAGCCTCTGTGCGTGCTCAATGCGCTGAGATAAATGACCGCACTCTTGTCCTCATCGCCGTTATTTACCGCCACCAGAAAATAAGTGCGGCCGCGTTTAAAAAGCGCCGTTTTGATATCGCGCGTATTGGAGTAGCACGCCGTTTTAATGTCAAAGTAGCGCAGAATTTCCACCACGACCTCGCGCGAGGGTTCAATCCCGAGGTGCAGGATTTTCCCCTTGCCTACTTCACGAATGTAACCGATCGTCTGTTTGCCGTAAGCGCCGAGGTCCGCCTTAATTTTTTCGCCCTCGGGCTGATCAAAAGCGAACACAGAACTTACAATTTCAAGCGTGGGGCGCCCCGTCCCAAGCCGGAAGGCCAATTTCTTTTTAAACTCGAATAAAATTCTTTCCGGATCCTGAAACCCGATACGGCCTTCCGCACGAAAACGGTCATCCTTGCGCGGGTAATCCTTGAAGGCCACCAAAACGCCCCCCCGCTCCACATATTCCCGCAAGTTCTCATGCCCCTGCGGCTCCAGCCACTGATTGCCGGAATAAAAAAGAATGGGCTGATGACAAACTCCCGTGCGGGGATCATAAATGTCGTAGTCCACATCCGCTTCATACAGCTGTACCAGCACCGGGCTGTTGTGCGAAAGAGTTCTGGCCGCGTGCTGGAGCGGATTAAAAGTCACCGCAACGCTGGCAAGCTTTTTGAGACTCGGCGGCTGCATTTTTTCAAAAACCCTGACCATCTGTTGAAAAACTTCAAAGAGCTCCCCGCGCACCCGGCCCAGTTCATTGATCGGAGACATGTACCAGTTGTCGCGGTTGACCAGCATGTACCAGTTCCAGCCGGCGACCCCGCCCAAAATAGCGCTGAGCACCAGCAGGCGGTAATGATTCGGCGTTAAAACTCCGGTTTCGTAGTGGCGGTTATGCCAGACGCCGGCCGCAAACTCCGCCACAAACGGCAGTTTGGAAACACTCTTCAGGTAGCGGATCTTGTCCGTAATCTTGCGGTGTTCATAACGGTCTTCGGAAAGTTCCGCCAGAGGATAAAGATCGACCCCGACAAGATCACATTCTTTCTGCATCGCAGCCCAGTCATGCGCATAAAAAAACGGATAGAGATTTAAATAGATGGGTACATCGATTCCCAAACCGCGGTACTCTTTGACGACCCACTGCGCCACTTTGCGGGAGTAATCGTATTTGAAGCGGAAGTAATCAATGTTGCGCTGCAGTTCTTTATCTCCTTTGAGCGCCAGACCGCTTTCCCCCGGAAGCATCGTCGCAATGAACGCGCTGACTTTATCGAAACTTTCGTAGTCAGTGCCCCAGCACTCGTTCAGATCCGCCAAATTATTGTGGTAGAGCTCCTGGATAAATTGCTGAAACATCCCGGGGCGGCCATCAAGCCCGTATTGGTGCCCGAAAATATCCGGCCACGGATCAATCTCGTTATCAGCTTGAAGTAAAAGAATATGCCCGTTCTTGCGGCTGGCCAGATAAGGCCGCAGTACCGCGCAAACGGACTGCAGGTATTTGGATGCAAACTGTAAAAATTTCGGATGAAGGCGGTGATATTCGTAGGCGTAGCTGGGCACGCCGTCATTGGGCCACTCGCTGTAAATGTAAGGCCCCGGACGGATGATCAGCCAAAAACCTTCGCGGCGCGTGAGCTCTAAGAATCCTTTAAGATTGCGGCAGGGGTCGGTCTTGCCCGTAAAATCAAGTTTGCCGCGCGCGTATTCATGATAATGCCAGGGAATGTAAGTCGAAATGACCTTGAGTCCCATCTCGCGCACACGCGCAAGCACCTCGCCCCAAAAATTAGGATTGAGTCGCCAATAGTGCACTTCCCCGGAAAGCAGCGGGACTTCCCTGGAACCCACGTTGATGACATTATTTTTTACGGTGACTTTTCGCATCAAACGCTCCGCAAAACTCTTCAACGAAAGTGTGACTACTTAGCCAAAACGAGATTGACCACCCGCCCCGGAACGACGACAACCTGCTTGAGGGCTTTGCCTTCGGTCCATTTTAAAATCTGAGGATCCGCCAGAGCGGCGGCTTCGACCTGCTCGCGGGACGCATCCTTAGATACGACAATCCGCCCGCGGACTTTACCCTGAATCATGATGGGCAGCTCCAGCGTGTCTTCCACCAGGTATTGCGGATTATAGGACGGCCAGGCCTCATACGCCAGACTTTCGGCATGTCCCATTTTCTGCCATAATTCTTCAGCCAGATGCGGGGCAAACGGGGCCAGCAGCTTCAGAAAATCTTCAAGCACCCTGCGCGCATGCGTTTCTTCCTTCATTTCTTCATTCAAAAAAATCATCAGTGCCGAAATCGCCGTATTGAGCCGGATCCCCTCCAGGTCTTCGGTCACTTTCTTGGTGGCGGTATGCAGCCTTTTGAAATCGGCGGCGGCGGGCTCCCGATCCACAAGGTTCGTTTGCAATGCGTCGGGCCGGACGTCGGAATCACTCGGCGGCGGCTGGATAAAAAGCCGCCAGACGCGCGCGAGAAAACGGTGCACGCCTTCGACGCCCTGATTCGACCAGGGTTTGGTCATTTCCAGCGGCCCCATGAACATTTCGTAGAGCCGTACGCTGTCGGCGCCGAAGCGTTCGACCAGATCGTCCGGATTCACGACATTGCCGCGCGACTTGGACATTTTCTGGTTGTCTTCTCCAAGAATCATGCCCTGATTCACCAGGCGCTGGAAAGGTTCTTTCGTCGAAACCACGCCGAGATCGTAGAGCACCTTATGCCAGAAGCGCGAGTAGAGCAGATGCAGCACCGCGTGCTCGGCGCCGCCGACGTAAAGATCCACATTCATCCAGTATTTTTCAATTTGAGGATCCACGGCATATTTTGAATTCTGCGGATCCAGATAACGCAGGTAATACCA
>JAHFHB010000015.1:0-10983 GCA_023247135.1 Candidatus Omnitrophota bacterium | reverse complement strand
TTCGTTTCGCGCAATGCCGGTTTACCGGTCGCAGCATCCGTGGTTTCAACCCAGCTCGTCATGGCCGCCAGAGGGCTCTCGGCCGTTCCCGTCGACTTGTACTGGGCGACTTCCGGCAAACGCAGAGGCAGCTCGCTTTCAGAAATCAGCTTGTGCCTGCCCTCTACATGGATGACCGGAATCGGTTCGCCCCAATAACGCTGACGGCTGAAAAGCCAATCGCGCAATTTGTATTGAACCGATTTTTTACCAATGCCCTTTTGCTCAAGCCATGTGGTTATTTTTTCTTTGGCTTTGTCGCTATTTAATCCGTCGATGGAAAAACTGCCGTCGGACGCCGCAGAATTGAAACAGATCCCAACTTCTGTGAATGCACTCTGAGATTGCTTCGCCCCACCAGGGCTCGCAATGACGTTGGGGGGGGCATCGTCGTCATTGCGACCTGCAAGCAGGGCACCCGCAGGGTGCGACGAAGCCATCTCGGGTTTAATGACCGGAACAACTGGAAGGTCATGCTTCGTTGCGAATTCAAAATCTCTTTCATCGTGCGCCGGCACCGCCATGATGGCTCCGGTGCCGTAGCTGATGAGCACATAGTCGGCGATCCAAATGGGAATTTTCTTTTGATTCACCGGATTGATCGCATAAGCGCCGGTAAACACCCCGCTTTTGTCTTTAGCCAGATCGGTCCGTTCCAGATCCGATTTGTGCTGCGCCGCCGCCTGGTATTTCTCAACCCCGGCACGGCAGGCCCCCGCCGTTATTTTAGAAACCAGCGGATGTTCGGGCGCAAGCACCATGTAAGTCGCGCCGAAGAGCGTGTCCGGCCGCGTCGTGTAAACGCGGATGGTTTCACCGCTCTCAGCCACTTTAAAATCCACCTCGGCCCCGGTCGACTTACCAATCCAGTTACGCTGCATTTCTTTGATGGGCTCCGGCCAATCTACTAAATCCAGATCTTCAAGCAGCCGCTCCGCAAATGCGGTGATTTTCAACACCCACTGCCGCATCGGTTTACGGATCACCGGATGACCGCCGCGCTCGCTTTTTCCGTTGATCACTTCCTCGTTGGCCAGCACCGTCCCCAGCACCGGACACCAATTCACGGACATTTCCGCCTCATAAGCCAGTCCCTTTTCGTACAGCTTCATGAAGATCCATTGAGTCCAGCGGTAGTACCCGGGATCCGTCGTGTTGATTTCGCGTTCCCAGTCATAACTGAAGCCGATGCGCTGAATCTGCCGTTTAAACGTACTGATATTTTTCGCAGTGGTTTGAGCGGGATGAGTGCCGGTCTCAATCGCATGCTGTTCCGCGGGCAGGCCAAACGCATCCCACCCCATGGGGTGCAGCACGTTGAAACCGCGCATGCGTTTGTAACGGGCCAAAATGTCCGTTGCGGTGTAGCCTTCCAGATGCCCCACGTGCAGGCCGGAGCCCGAAGGGTACGGGAACATATCGAGGATGTAGTATTTGGGTTTGTCGCTGCCCTTTTCACCGGGCTGAGGCGTTTTGAAAATTTTGCGCTCCTCCCAATGGCGCTGCCATTTGGGTTCGAGCTCGTCAAAAGGGTAGGCTTTAAATCCAGTGGCCATAGTAAGGATGATTCAATGCGGAGGGAGAGAGTCGAACTCTCATGCCCTTGCGGGCGCTGGATTTTGAGTCCAGTGCGTCTGCCAGTTCCGCCACCCCCGCATATAAATGAAAGGCGTTCTCGCGCGGCCGCTTTTAATGAAATTTGGTGGACCGGAGGGGAGTTGGCGCCTCGCTTCGCTCGGTCGCCGCCCGCACCATTGACGTGACTTTTGTCACGTCAATAACCGGTGCTCCCTTCAACTCCCCTTCAATCCAAGTTAAGTGCAGTACAGTACACGCGCTTCACTGGCGCGTGACTGTACAGCACCAATTTCCCTCGCGAGCCAAAGGCTCGCGCTTTCACGGAAATTGGTGGACCGGAGGGGAGTTGAACCCCTGACCTCTACAATGCCATTGTAGCGTTCTCCCAACTGAACTACCGGCCCACAAAAATTTCTTATCAAAAAAACGTCTGTCGAAAAAAAACGATGTTTTTCAGACTAACCTCGGCAGAGCAGTCCCGCACAAAGTGCGGGGCCGGCCCACAAAAATTTCTCATCAAGAGAAAAAGGAATGCGGATTATAATGCAAGTCCAAGGGGGATGAAAGCTAAAAAAGGGTTTCGGGCTGCACAGGATACCCGTCCTGCTCGCCGGGAACAAACGACATGACCGCATCAAAAAGTCCGTTCACTTCCCTGGAAACCATGCGAAAAACTCCGTCAAAAAATCCCGCCATTTCCCGAATCACGGGCCGCCCGTCCCCGCGGCTGTAATGCCCCATCGTCACCGGAATCTCCAGCGGCGCCCCCACGATGTTTTTAAAGCCCCGCGCAAACGTCGACCGGTTTTTGGCAAAATAGCCATCGCCGGCCCAAAGCCGCGGCGCCCCCGATAAAAAAAGAACCCCCAGGAGAACTGCTTTCCATTGAGACTTTCGCTGCATAACCCCTCGTTCCTTACCGTAGCCCTTCAGAATCAAGCACTTACGTCGCATGCGCTTTTTAAGAAATTCATTCTACCAAATCAAAGGTGCTTCGGCTTTTTATTTTTTGAGGATTATTGTGTTAAGTTTTAGTGGGCAACGCCGATTCTAGCTATGTCTTCGCAACTCCGGCAAACGCCTCAGGCGTCTTGAAAGGATTCGATTGAAGCCCTTATACCACTGTTCCAGCTGTCAATGGTCCGGCGATGAAACTCATTTCGTGACCAAGATTTTATCCATCATGTACCGCCCCAAGCAGGACAACATTCAGGCCTTCAAGCAGATCAAGTGCCCCAAGTGCCACAACCTCGTGACGATTATTTTCGAAACGCTCGACGGCACCCTCGCTAAATAACCTTTCCCCAACGTAATCGTTCATAATATTTTTTTAGTTTCTTTAGTAGGGAACAGGCATGCCTGTTCCCTACAGCCAAAATCAAATAGTGAAGATACCCATTAGTCTGTTCTTTTTTTACGGTTCATCGTTTTAATCGATGCATCGATGATTTCAAGAGCGATGTCTGCTTCCCGCCTGCGAACCACAAGCGGCGGCGAAAATCGAATGCTCGATTCCCCGCAGCCCAGCAAAAGCAATCCCCGGCGAAAACAGCCTTCAATGATTGCATCGCGCAGGTCCGGCGCAGGCTCCAGTTTTGTACGATCGCGCACAATCTCAATCCCAAGCATCAATCCGATCCCGCGCACGTCCCCGATCGTCGGATGTTTTTTATAAAGCGCCTGCAGATTTTCTTTCAGATACCGGCCGGTCGCCTCCGCATTTTTTAAAAGTCCGCCTTCCAGCAAATCCAGCGTGGCCAGTGCCGCCGCGCAGGCTACCGGATTCCCGCCGAAAGTCGTACCGTGGGAACCAGGTTCCCACTCCATCAAATCCGCGCGTGCGATCAAAGCTCCCAGCGGAAGGCCTGAGGCGATTCCCTTGGCCGCGGTGATAATATCCGGTTCCACCTTCCAGTGTTCCATCGCAAACATCCGTCCGGTGCGCCCCATACCCGACTGTACTTCGTCGGCGATCAGCAAAATCCCATGTTTCTTCGTCAGGGCGCGCAGGCGCGGGTGAAAATCCTCCGGAGGCACAATGTAGCCCCCCTCGCCCTGAATGGGCTCGACAATTACGGCCGCAACTTCCTCCGGCGGCACGGTCTTTTTAAAAAGTGTATGTTCGATATAATCTACGGTGTCATGGTAAACGCCGCTGTTTTGTGCGGACGAGCGAAACGGGTTGGGATAATCCACATGCGTCACACCGGGCACCAGCGATCCAAAATGAGCTTTTTGTTTGACCTTACTGCCTGTCAGCGATAGCGCCCCCATAGTCCGGCCGTGGAATGCGCCAAAAAAGGCAATCATGCGCTCGCGCCCGGTCTTGTAGCGTGCCAGTTTAAAAGCCGCTTCCACGGTTTCAGCACCAGAATTCGTAAAAAAAACACGCTTTTTAAACCGCCCGGGAGCCAAGTCCGCCAGCCGCTCCGCCAAAGCCACCTGCGGCTCGTAGTAAAAATCCGTACCCGACATGTGCAGAAATTTCTGTGCCTGTTTAACGATGGCCCGCACGACCTTCGGATGCGAGTGCCCCGTCGTGGTGACGGCAATGCCGGCCGTGAAATCTAAAAAAATATTCCCGTCCGGGTCCGTGATCCAGGCGCCCTGCCCTTTTTCGATCACAAGCGGATAGGGCCGGGTAAAAGAGGGGGAAAGGACGGACTTGTCGCGCGCAATCATCTTGCGCGCGCGCGGCCCAGGCAAACTCGTTTTAATCAGCGGTTTCATTTTTGGCATGGCAAGAACCTACGAATCTATCTGGGCCTTTTGCCCCTGCACTCATCGTGCAGGGACTTTGACTGACGAACTTGACGTTCGTCTAGTCAAGGTCTATCTGGGCCTTTTGCCCCTGCACTCATCGTGCAGGGACTTTGACTGACGAACTTGACGTTCGTCTAGTCAAGGTCTATCTGGGCCTTTTGAAGGCGTCCGGAAAAATCCACGTAAACGCTTTTCCACTCGCTGAAAATATCCAGCGAACTGCGTCCGGCTTCGCGGTGGCCATTGCCGGTATTTTTAATGCCGCCGAAAGGCAGGTGCACCTCTGCGCCGATCGTCGGGCCGTTGATATACGTAATGCCCGCCTCAAGATCGCGGATGGCCCGCATCGCCAAGCTGACGTCCCGCGTGTAAAGAGAACTGGAGAGACCGTAGGCGCTGTCATTGGCCCGCGTCAAAGCCTCCTCGAAATCCTCCACCGGTATCAAACACGTCACAGGGCCGAAAATCTCTTCGCGAATGATTTTCATGCTATCGCGGGTATGCGTAAAAACAGTCGGGGCATAAAAATGCCCGTGGGCGAGTGCTTTCGTCTTTAAAATTTTTCCGCCGCATTCCAGGTGAGCCCCTTCCCGCAGGCCGCCGGTCACGTGCGCGTGCACGCGTTCAAGCTGCGTTTCATTGATGAGCGGTCCCATTTCAACACCCGGTTTTTTGCCGGAGCCGATTTTAATTTTCTTGGCCTGCGCGACAAAAGCCTTGACGAATTTTGCGTAAATACGCCGCTCCAGGTAAACACGGCTTGTGGCGGTGCAGCGCTGGCCCGTAGTGCCAAACGCGCCCCACAGCGCGCCTTCGAGGGCAAGGTCAAAATCCGCATCCGCAAGCACGATTTGGGCGTTCTTCCCGCCCATCTCCAATGAACAGCGTTTAAGCGTACGTCCGCAATGTTCCGCCACAAGCCGGCCGATTTCCGAAGAACCCGTAAAAGACAGCAGATCAATACCGGGATGTTTGACCAGACATTCCCCCGTTTCTCCGCCGCCCAGGACCATGTTGCAGACACCCGCGGGTAACCCGGCTTCCTCAAGAATACGTACAAATTCATAGGCACTGCGCGGCGTATCCTCCGCCGGTTTGAGCACCACCGTATTGCCGCAAATCAGGGCCGGGAAAATTTTCCAGGAAGGAATGGCCATGGGGAAATTCCAGGGCGTGATCAATCCAGCGACACCCACGGGACGTCGGATTGTAAATGCAAATTTATCGGGCAGCTCGCTCGGCAAAGTCGCCCCGTCAAGACGGCGGCCTTCCCCGGCCGTGTAATAGGCCATGTCCACGGCTTCCTGCACATCTCCGCGGGCTTCCTTGAGCACCTTGCCCATTTCCGCCGTCATGATGCGCGCCAGCCGCTCTTTATTTTGTTCCAGCATGCGGCCGGCCCGCAAAATAATCTCCGCGCGCTTGGGTGCCGGTTTGAGGGTCCAGGATTTCAACGCGGTCCGCGCTGCCAGGACTGCGCCCTCCACATCGTCGCGCGTCGCTTCGCGGAAACGGTCTAATTCCTGCCGCGTGTCCGCCGGATTCAAATTTTTGAAGATTCGGCCGCGCGCCTGAACCCATTTGCCGCCGATGAAATTTTTAAGATTGATGGGGCCCCTCCTTCCGGTTCTCAAATTTTTCCGTGCCGGGAACTTGCGACAGCCAAATTTCGAGAGGCTTGAGGGCCTCGTAGGCCGTCAGGTCGATGCGCAGCGGCGTGACGGAAATGTAATGCCCGGCCACCGCTTCTTCATCGCTTGTTCCATCGGTTTCATCGACTTCGATTTCTCCCGCCAGCCGGTAAAGCTTTTCACCGGACTTCTCCGTCTCGTAAATAAATTCTTCGATAAAACGCGACGCCGCCTGTTTGGCAATCTTGATCCCCGCAATTTGAGCCGCCGGAACTGGCGGCACATTGATGCTGATGAGAACGTCAGGGGGAAATCCGTCCGCAAAAAAACCCTTAATGAGAAGCTGTGCCGCTTTGACGGCCACGGAAAAATCCCGCGCGTCGCGGCTGCAAAGCGAAACAGCCATGGCCGGAACACGGTTAATCAGCGCCTCGCGGGCTGCGGACACCGTTCCCGAATAATAGACACTGACACCGGTATTAGCCCCGTGGTTTATCCCCGAAATCACCAGATCCGGCTGGAAGCCTTCGATCTCCGAAAGGGCAAATTTAACGCAATCCACGGGCGTCCCATGCACGGCGAAATGCGGGATGCCGTTTTCAAAAAACTCCCGGACTTTAAGGTGTTTGCCCAGCGAGATGGAATGGCTCGTCGCCGACTTTTCATCCTGGGGAGCCGCCACGGCAAGCTCGTAGGAATCTTTAAGCGCATCACGCAGCGCCCGCAGGCCCGGCGCGTGAATTCCATCATCGTTCGTCAGTAAAATTTTCATCGTTAGGGGCAAATTCCGATCTGAGCGCCGAAGTAATTTCACGCCTCACTTAAAACTGACAGAAACTTATGATTCTGCACTTCGAACTCTTTAGAAAGTATAACATAAACCGTAATGAGTCAGTTCAATGCCCAGGCGCGTGAGCACCGCGCGCAATCCGCCTTGACGGAATAATCGCCACTCATCGTCGCGCCCATGCGTAAATGAACTAAGCGCCTTCAAATCCTGATCGACCTTGCCCGGATGGCACATGATTTCGTGCGTGCCCTCCTTGAGCGCTTGCAGGGTTCCAAGCAGCGCTTCCCTGCGCCAATACCCCGCAGGATTTAAATCTCCCAGCACGCTGTCCGGGGATTGGGCATGAAAATCAAAAGAGATTTTATCGTCAAATAATTTTGAGCGGCGGATCGGCAAATCAAAAAAATCAGCGGTCTGAATGAGCACGGTCAGAAAGAAGGGGTGATCATGGACCTGGTGGTGAGTATCCAAATGCGTCGGCCGCCGCCCGAAAATTTTACTGAAACGCTCGATCTGAGCTTTGTACTCCGCACAAACATCCGCGGCGGCCGGTAGTTTTGAAAGCTGCTGCTGCACGCGCCGGAACCGCCCTTCTTCCGAAACAAGCGAAGAAATCTTCACAGGATTTAAGACAGGGGCGCCCATCGTCAAGTTAAGATGAATACCGACTCCCAGTTTTTTTCTGGCCAGTATTTTGCGGACATCCCCCGGCTTCGCGGGCAGGTTTGCCATCCAGGTCGTACTGCTTAAAATGCCGTGATCATGGCAATCCAGAATGGCGCTCGTCACGCCCGCCGTAAGGTTGCAGTCATCCGCATTGACGATCAGGCGCTTGGACATCAGCATCTCCGTTTAGCGGCTGTTCAGACCCAAAAGCGTTACGCAAGCCACGGCGGTTTCCCTTTCGTGCGAAAGCGAAAGCGCCATTTGAACCGCCGGGGGTAATCCTGCTTTTTTGTACAAGCGCGGACTCAGCTTGATAAAAGGTTTTCCGGAAGGCCTCTTGGCCACTTCGATTTGATTCAGCCGAATGGCTGTGGCTCGATCGCCAAGCGCCTTGAGGAAGGCTTCTTTAGCCGCAAAGCGCGCGGCATAATGCTCAAAAACGCGGGCGCGTCCGTGACAATACTTTCGTTCGGCAGGAGTAAACACACGCGCAAGGAACCGGCGGCCGCCATGGGCAATCGCGGCTTTGATCCGGGCCACACTGACAATATCAATCCCTTGAGAGAAAAACACAAAATCCAGGCGCTAGCGCATCAGGATGAGATAAATGAGAATCGCCACCAAACCCAGAGAGAGAATATAAAAATTATTGAATCGCCAAAAATCCCCGGCCTTTGAAAGAAATCCGCCGCGGCCGGAAGCGGAAGAGGCATCCCCCTCGTGTTTGAGCTGCAGCACCTCTTCCTTGCGAAAACGGATATAAGCGCCGCCGATCTTGTAGGCGTTGAGCTTGCCGCTTTGAATCAGCTTCTCAAGATCGTCCTGCGGAACCTGGAGGTAATTTTTGACTTCTTCCAGGGTAAGCATGCTGTTCATACGCCGGGGGCTTTCTCATACACGGCGGCCGCATTAAACACGGGCATTTTGCTCCTGAATCCAGCGGTCAATCGCCGACTTTTGAAAAACCCAATTCCCGCCTTCCTGTCTGGCCGGGATTTTTCCGGAACGAGCCCACTCTTCCACCACTTTCGCTTCGACTTCCAGATATTGGGAAACGTCCTTCAGCGTCAAAAAAACATCCGGCGCATCCGAAGACGATGGCACGTTTTTCATGGAGATTTGGCCTTCAATCACAGAGCCCTCTTCCACGCTGAAGCGCGGCGTCACAATGTTGCCTTCCACGTAGGCAGGCGCAATCAAAGACACGGATTCCGACGCCGTGATATCGCCCGAAACCCGGCCTGCGACAATGATCCGGTCCCCTTTGATACTCGCTTTCACGCGGGCATTCTCCCCGATGGTAAGATTTCCGCGGGTATCTAACTTCCCCTCAAAACTTCCGTTGATCCTTAAATTCACGGGATCTTTAAAAGCAATCGTGCCCTGCATGCTGGCATCGACATCCAGAATTTTCTCTTCGAACTCATCGCCTTTTTTCTTGGCCATGGATGGGTCTCCTTATTGAGTTAAGCAGCGGCACTAAACTAACACAAAGCGCGAAGGCGTGTAAAGCGTCAAGACTTGAAGTTTGTAAACTGGATGGCGGACTCGGGGGGCTCCGCGCGCAAACCCGCGATGACGGCCTGAAGCGCATCCTTGCTTTTGGAGCTGACGCGGATTTTATCACCCTGAATTGCGGGCTGAGCGTCCCGATGACCGTCTTTGATGCGCTTGGTGATAGCTTTGGCCGCTTCCTGGGTCAACCCCACGATCAACAGAACCTCCTGCTTCAGCGTTCCTTCAAAAGCTTTTTCGGGAGTTTCAAACTTAAGGGCTTTGAGTGAAATTCCGCGGGCCGCCATGCGGGTCTTGAGAATATCCTGAACGTTGCGCAATTTGAGATCATCGTCGGCGATGATACAAATTTTTTTGTCGTCCCGCAGAAGCTCGAGACTGCTCTTGCTGCCCTTAAAATCGTAACGGGTGCGTATTTCTTTGAGGGCCTGGTTGACGGCGTTGTCGGCTTCCTGAAGGTCGATTTCGGAGACGATATCGAAGGAATAAGCGCCCATTTAAGCGAGGGCTTGAAATCCCTTGGCCAGAGCGTCCTTGAGGTACGCCTGAAAGCGGGAGGATTCTTCCGCGGGCAAATTAACGAATTCAAGCCCGGTATCAAAAACCGTTTCGCGGGCCGCAGGATCCTTGCGCGGAATGACCCACACCACGCGGGCATCGCACTCGATCGGCGGCTGGCCCTTGGACAGATCCAGGCGGATGCGGCAAGTACTGAAACGCTCCAGGGGTTGATTTTGAATCAGGCAAACGCCGCCCACGCCGACATTGTCCGTCGTGCCGCGGATCGCCTCCTTAAGAACCCCCTGCATCATGGAAATATGGCAGCCGAGCTTCAGGCGCGGAAATTTTCTTTGATTAAATCCGTCCCACATAATCAGTTCAACGTCTTGATAAAAGCGTCCTTGAAAGACCGCCCCAAATCACTCTTTTTGAAAGTTCCGAGAGATTCCTGCGCTCGCTGAAAAGCACTGAACCGGCCCAGAAAAACTGCGTAAAAAATCTTGCCGCTGGAACGCGAAAGTCTTTTGGTAAAAGCGGGAACTTTCAGTTTCAAAAGGTCGTCCCGCAGCCGATCGGCGTCATCCTGAACCGCGTAGGTTGCGACCTGAATGACAAACTTCCCTTCGCCTTCGGCAGTCACAGACGCTGCCGCTTTCGCGGAAACCGCCGCTTCCGGCGTCACCGGCTTAAGCGGACTCTCGGTTCGAATCGCGGCCGCCGCATCAGCACCCGTCGCTTCGGAAGGAGCGGCCAAAGGCGCTTGAGCTTCTGCCGCCTTTTGCGGCGCCGCATGCTTGCGGGGCTTCTGCTGAAGCACCACGGGTTTGGAACGCGATTCCTTCATCGCCTTTTCGCGTTTCACATTCAGAACATGTACCGAAAAAAGCAATACGACCAAAAGAACACCGCCGAACGCCCATGAAATCAACGAGCGAAAGCGTTCGTTTTGAAAATCAATGCCCGAGAAAAGGCCGGAGAGCACACCCGCGACGCCCTCACCCGTCTTTGAGACTCCGGCCATGGCTCCGCGAAAAAAACCAGTCCAGTTCACGGCAGGCATGCGCAGAGACGAACGGAGCGCCTGCGGTGTTTTCGCGGAAGACACCGCCTGTTTTGAGGATTCACGCGCGGACTCCAGCACCTGCCGTTCGGAAGCCTGAAAACGCACTTTCAAGTCAACGGGCTTCGGCAGTTTCTTTTCAGTCTCCGCATCCTGGCCGGAAACCGGCCGCTCAGGCTCCGCCTCGTGTGATTTATTTTCAAAAAGGTCGTGGGTCTGTTTCGGCGCGGCTTTGGGCGCGGCAAAAATGCCGGGTGCTGCGGCGGACACATCGGCATCTTCAACCGCCACGGCTCCGCCGTGGCTTTTTCCGGAGACCGAGGCCGGGCGATAACGGCCGTACAGCTTGTCCTGGATGTCTTTTTCACTCAGCACGGACGGATTTGCGGAGCGGTTAGATTTTTTGAATGAAAACATGCGGAGATCCCCCTCAAAAACTT
>JAHFHB010000237.1 GCA_023247135.1 Candidatus Omnitrophota bacterium | reverse complement strand
TTGAAGACGGCCGCGCCATTCCGGCCTTTTTAACGCAGGCTTTGACAAACCGGCCTTTGCCGGTGTTCGGGGATGGCAGCCAGACGCGCAGTTTTTGTTATGTTTCGGATCTGGTGGCCGGTTTGGAAAAACTGCTGCTTTCGAAGTTCAATGAGCCGGTCAATATCGGAAACCCCAACGAAATGACGATTCTGGAACTGGCGCGAACGATTATTGAGATGACGGGCAGTTCGAGTCAAATCAAGCACGACCCTTTGCCGGTGGATGATCCGAAAGTCCGGCAGCCGGATATCACGCAGGCAAAGACAAAGTTGGGTTGGGAGCCTAAGGTGAGTTTGAGGGACGGGCTTATTAAAACCATCGCTTATTTCAAGGAAAACATAAGCTCCCGGCGTTAGTGCGCCGGGCTGATTTTTTACGGAGGTTTGCATTGTGAAAAAGAAGAAAGCGCTGATTACCGGTGTGACGGGCCAGGACGGTTCGTATTTGGCCGAGTTCCTGCTGCAAAAAGGCTACGACGTTTATGGCATGGTCCGGCGCTCCAGCACGGAGACGTTTGAGCGCATCGAGCAGATCGTGGATGACATCGAAATCATCCAGGCGGATTTGCTGGATCAGGTTTCTCTCATCAACATGCTTAAAAAAATCCGGCCCACTGAAGTCTACAACCTGGCGGCGCAGTCGTTTGTCCCCACCTCGTATGAACAGCCCGTGCTGACGGGGGAATTTACCGCGCTGGGGGTTACGCGTCTTCTGGACGCCATCCGGCTGGTCGATAAAACCATCCGGTTTTATCAGGCCTCATCGAGTGAAATGTTCGGCCATGCGCCTGTCACTCCGCAGACGATTAAAACGCCGTTTCACCCGCGCAGTCCTTACGGAGTGGCCAAACTTTATGGCCACTGGATTACCATCAACTACCGCGAGAGTTACAACCTGTATGCGGTGTCCGGCATTTTGTTTAATCATGAATCGCCGCGCCGTGGTCTGGAATTCGTCACGCGAAAAATCACCGATGGGGTGGCCCGGATCAAGCTGGGCATGCAAAAGACGCTGTATCTGGGGAATCTGGACGCCAAGCGCGATTGGGGCTTTGCCGGAGATTACGTGGATGCCATGTGGCGCATGCTGCAGCGCAAAACCCCCAAGGATTATGTCGTGGCGATGGGAGAAACCCATACGGTACGTGAATTCGTCCAGAGAGCTTTTCGTTATGCGGGGCTGGACTGGAAAAAACATGTGGTGGTCGATCCCAAGTATTTCAGGCCGGCCGAGGTGCACGTGCTGCGCGGCGACGCCTCCGAGATCCGGCGCGAGCTGGGCTGGAAACCCGAAGTGAATCTGCAGGGCCTGATCGAGATGATGGTGGATGCGGATCTGGCGCGGCTGGCCGGCCGCGGCGGAGAAAAAAGCCGGGCCTGATGAAAGTCCTGATCACAGGTGCGGATGGATTTTTAGGGCGGTATCTGGCGGCGGCGTTACTCGATCAGCAGCATGTGGTTTGCGGGATCCATCACGGGCCGCTGAAAAAAGCCGCCAATCCAAAAGTGCTGTGGTGGCGCGCCGATGTGACGGACACTCGCAGCATGCGCAGGATTGTCGGGGAGTTCCGTCCCCAGGCAGTGGTTCATTTGGCTGCCATGGCGGTGCCCCGGCTTTCGTGGTCCGCGATTCCCGAAACTTTTCGGGTCAATGTCCGGGGAACTTTGAGTGTGCTTGAAGCTCTGCGCCTGGAGGCGCCTGCGGCACGCCTGCTCTTTGCTTCCAGCATTCAGGTCTACGGGCAGCAGTTTCAATGGAAATCGCACCTGCGGGAGGAAGATATTCCCTGGCCGCATTCGCCCTACGGAGCGAGCAAGGCTGTGGCGGAGCTTGCGTGTCTCAATTACGCGGCTCAAGCTGGGCTGGATGTCATCATCATGCGGCTCACAAATAGTTTGGGGAAAGGGCTTTCGGCGGAGCTGGTTTTTCCGGAGTGGTGCCGCCAAATTGCGGGGGCGGAACGGAGTTCTTCCCGGCGCGTGCTTGAAACCGGAAATCTGGGTGTCTGGCGCGAATTCCTGAATGTCAAGGATACTGCGGCAGCGATGGAGCTTCTTTTGCGGCGCGGCCGCCGGGGTCAAATCTATAACATTTGCACGGGGAGAGTGGAGCTTTTAAAGGGGTATGTGGATTTTTTAAGGCGGCAGTCCGCGGTTCCTTTGAAAGTGGTTACGCGCAAAGCCCGTTTAAGACCGATGGATCCGCGCGTGATGTCAACAGCGGGCCGCAAGATACGGAAACTGGGGTGGCGGCCCCAACATTCGGTCCGCGCTGCGCTCACCGAAATTCTCAGCGAGTGGCGCCAGCGTGAGTGACCGTAAAATCATTTCAGATTTATGAGTGAAACTATTTATTTGTCGGTGGTCATTCCGGTTTATAACGAGGAAAAGCGTCTGGGCCCTACGCTGGATGCGGTGATGGCCTTTCTCAAAAAACAGCCGTACTCTTCGGAGATTATCGTCGCTGACGACGGCAGTCGAGACGAGAGTCTCAAAATCGCCGGAGAAAGACTGAAAGGTTTTCCGCATCAGATCGTGCAGAATCCCGTCAATCAAGGCAAAGGGGCGGCCGTGAAGCGCGGAATGCTGGCGGCGCATGGCAGTATCCGGCTTTTTTCGGACGCCGACCTGTCGACGCCGATCGAGGAAGTCAGCAAGTTTATTCAACATCATGTGGCGGGCAATGACGTCGTGATCGGCTCCAGAGCGCTTGAGGCCTCCAACGTGACTCAGCGCCAAAACCCGCTGCGGGAAGCCATGGGGCGGATTTTTAACAAGATTGCGCGTTTGATGGCGTTTGAAGGCATTCAGGATTCCCAATGCGGGTTCAAATCATTTAACCGCCGGGCCGCCATGGATCTTTTTGGCCTTCAGAAATTGAACGGCTTTAGTTTCGATGCAGAAATCATGTATCTTGCCCAGGTGCGCGGCTATAAAATCCTGGAGTCGCCCGTGACGTGGGTGAATGACACACAGAGCCGCGTCAGGCTTTTCAGGGATCCCTTGTTGATGTTCCGCGACCTGCTTCGTATCCGGCGTCTTCACCGGGATTTATGACCTCTGAAAAAATACCCGCCACGCTTACACTCCCCGCAATTTTATTGGCGGCGCTGATTCTTCGCCTGTGGGGCGTCAACTTCGGACTGCCGCACCTTTATCATGCGGATGAACCGATCATCATCAACCAGGCCATGTCCTACGGTGCGGGCAGTTTAAAACCGGTTTATTTTAAAATTCCCCAGTTTGTAAGCCTGCTGGTTTTTGTCTGCTACGGAATTTACTACCTGGTACTGCACGTGCTGGGCATCGTCCAGACTCCCGAGTCGTTCGGCCGGCTTTTTTTGATCGACCCCTCGTCTTTTTATCTTTTGGCCAGGATCGTTTTTGGCGTGCTGCTCGGGGTTCTCTCGGTCTTCCTGCTTTACCGCATTGCAAAGCGCATCGGAACGCGCCGGCACGGCCTGATCGCAGGTTTTTTGCTCGCCACAGCGTTCCTGCATGTGCGCGATTCCCATTACATCTACATGGACATTCCCTTGCTCTGCCTGCTTGTCGTGAGTTTTGAATGGATTGACAACATCGTGGTGCGGGGCTGGAAACGCGATTATGCGTTCATGGGCGTACTGACCGGCCTTGCCGTGGCGGCCAAATACAACGGGGTTTTTATCGGGGTTCCTTTTTTAACGGCCCATGCCATGAACGTTTTTAGAACCCGGGAGATCAAGAAACACTTTTACCCGCTGATGACCGGAAGCCTGGCGCTTTTGACTTTCGCGCTTGCAAACCCGACGAGCCTGATTTTCATAC
>JAHFHB010000236.1 GCA_023247135.1 Candidatus Omnitrophota bacterium | reverse complement strand
CGCTTTGGCAGCACGTCATGAAAAGCGACATGCTGCGCGTGCGGCGCCTTTCGCGTATTTATTTCCACAAACGGTTTTTTAATTATCCGCTTTCTTTTTTTAACACCTGCTGGAACCTGGGGCCTTGGGAAAGCCTGCGCTGTCTGGCCAGCTACGCGCATGCCATGTTTTTTCGTCCGGGCGATGACCGCACGTTTGAAGGCTGGATCATCAACCGTTTCGGCCGGCGGCTTTATGAGATTTTTTTTAAAACCTACACGGAAAAAGTCTGGGCAGTGGTTTGTAAGGACATCTCGGCAGACTGGGCCACCCAGCGTATCCGCGGATTGTCGCTGCGTGTTGCGCTGGCGGCTATTTTTTTCAGGCAAAAGGGCGTGCCTAAAACACTCGCGGAAGAATTTCTTTACCCTAAAACCGGGCCGGGTGAATTCTACAGCCGCCTGGAGCGGATATTGTGCGGCCTCGGGACACAAATGACTTACAAAACTGCGGTGACCGGCTTGCGTCATGAAGAGGGCCGCGTACGATCTCTGATTCTCGAGGAACGCCCGTTAGGCCGTCAGCACGAAATCAATGCAGATTTTGTTTTTTCCACCATGCCCTTGCCGCTTTTGGTCAAAGCGCTAATTCCTGCCGCGCCTTCGGAAGTACTGGCGGCAGCGGCGCAGTTAAAGTTCCGCAGTTTTCTGGTGGTCAACGTGATTTTGAACCGCGAGCACGTTTTTCCGGATCAGTGGCTTTACATTCAGGATCCGGCGGTGCGCCTGGGCCGTATTCAGAATTACAAAAACTGGAGCCCGGCCATGACGGTCGATTTCAAGAAAACTTCTTTAGGGCTTGAATATTTTTGCACGCAGGACGATGATCTTTGGCGGATGAATGATGTCGATCTGATCGATTTCGCGGTGGCTGAGCTTGAAAAGATCAGACTGGCGCACCGGCGCGAGCTGATCAATGGATTTGTGGTCAGGCGCGCGAACGTGTATCCGGTTTATTCGCTGGCATATGAAAAAAACGTCGCGGTTGTCAGGCGCTATCTGGAAAAATTCGAGAATCTCTGCACGCTCGGCCGCGAGGGGCTTTTCAGGTATGATAATTCCGATCACGCGCTTTTAACGGGCATGTATGCGGCACGCAATTATCTCGGTCTTGGCGCCTGGGATGTCTGGAATGTGAACACGGAGAAAGTTTATCTCGAAACCTGAGGGTGGGAAAAATGCGGAAGTGGTTTAAACAAAGCGGGGTGTTTCTTTTGGCGGCGCTGATTTTTGGTGCGTCTTCGGCACAAGCGGTTACGGCTCTGCCGCAGGACTACGTCAAATACCCGGTCATGGTCAGCCTGGATTCCGGTAATTCTGCGAGCGGATTTTATTTTAACGATAATCACAGCGGAATTTACCTGGTGACCGCGGCGCACGTACTTTTCAACACTGAGTCCGGCGAAGCCGCCCCGCCCTTGCGCGGAGGCAAGGACAGTCATGTACTCAGCGCTGTTGACGCCGCGTCATTCCCGCCCTTGCGCGCAGCCCGGGCCCTGCTTTTATCCTACCCCGAAGAAGATTTGCCCGAGCCTGTGTACATGGAACTGGACCTGGCCAAACTGAAAGAGCAGGGGTTTTTAGGCCGGCATGCCACAGAAGATGCCGCGGCTATTTTAATCGGACGGACCGAAGGGGAGGGGACTGAACGCAAAGTGATTCTTTCAGACGGCGTACAGCGCAAGGCGCATGCCGCGAGCGCGGGAACGGGTACGATTTTGGGCGCGCATGCGGGCATGACACGTTCGTTCAAACAGGTTTTTATCGGCAACGAGGTGTACACGTTTGGTTTTCCGACCTCGCTTGGGATTGAAAAATATCCGCAAATCGATTACAAGCGGCCGCTTCTGCGTAAAGGCATTATCGCCGGGAAAAATCCCGAGAAAAAAACATTGATTCTGGATTGCACCACGCATCACGGCAATAGCGGCGGCCCCGTGATCGAAGTGGTCGAAGATCACGTGGGCAAGCCTTCCTTTTGGCTGATCGGCATGGTGACGGAGTACATCCCGTTTGAAAATAAGCAGTACCTGGGCCGCCGCCGCAGGCTGAAGCTCAGCAACCTTGAAAATTCCGGCTATTCCGTCGTGCTTCCCACCGATGTTATCCTGGAGCTTACGGCTCAAATACCCGCCCAGGAAAAACCTCTGCAACCTGCTTCAAACCCATAACTTACGGGGATAGAGGCTGATGAGCCTTCTCTTGTAGTGTCATTCCCGCGAAAGCGGGAATCCATCCCCCTTGTTTTGGAAGATGGATCCCTGCTAAAAGCCTGCAGGGATGACATGGGGGGCGAGATATGGGCTGATGAAGAATGAAGCCAGACAGTCTCATCATTGACCCGTGTGCTATAATTACCTTATCTTTTTGAGAAAACCATGAACACATTCAAGACCCTTAGCCTTAAACACGTAAAAACAAATCGCACGCGCACACCGCATGCGATTTGGGCGGGCATGTTCTGCGCTTACCGCGCAGCAATGCCGCACGGCATGGGCTTGAAGGGGGTTCCTTCGATCTGATCTAGACTCGTAAAAAAAACAGAACCTTGAAACAAGCCCATGACTGAGAAATCAGACATGGGCTTTTTTATTGTCTAACGAAAGGAGGTGATAAATATGGACGCATTACAGAATCAAACCCGGCCGCGGCCTGGCGTGGCCCGGCGGCACCCGGTTCGGCTGACAGCGCTGTTTTATTTTGTGGAAGCGCTGAGAAGCGAACGGTATGAAGAATGCGCCGAGATCCTGGCCGTGGCCAGGGAGTTTGGCGCAAGCGAAAAGGAAATCCAGAATCTGTTGGAAGACAGACGGCGGATCCCAGTATGAAAATTTAAAAATGAACAAACGGAGGATTGTATGAGAACGAAAAAACTGAGTATCCATGGAACGGTTCGTGAAGGAGGCGCTCGCTTGCAGGAAACCGGAGCGGCTGTTATGATGCGTTTCCATCGAAGCCCGCGCCGCAGCGCATGCGGGTTTTACGGCGCATTTAAACGAATTTGCAAGGCATGAAAAGCACCCAAACATTCCAGCAAGTGGTTCTTAAAAATGACCGGCTCGAGCTTGTGATTCTGCCGGAAATCGGCTGCCACTGGCCCCGTCTGCGTGTGCCTATCGCCGGTCAAATGACGGACCTGCTTTATCCAGTCGAAGACTATGCCTCGATTTTAAGCGCGCCGTCTTCGACGGGCTCCTACATCATGGCGCCCTGGTGCAACCGTTTGCCCGGCGGACTGCTGCCGTTTGAAGGCGCAAAGTATCACACGCGCATCAATTTTCCGGACAATACCACCATTCATGGCGATGTGCGCAAACGCCCCTGGCAGGTGCTTGACGCGACGCCGTTTTTATTCAAAGCACGCCTTGAAACCGTGCGCTTTGCGGATTTTAATTACCCCTTTCATCTTATTTTTGACCACAGCATATTTCTGGAGCGGGGCACGCTGATGCTGGATCTGCGCATCACCAATGCCGACACGCGCCGTGCTCCGGTAGGTTTCGGCTACCATCCCTTTTTTAAGCGGCATCTTTTCGCAGGGCGGCCGGACCCCATCCTGAGCGTTCCGGCAGAAAAAAGGTTTCCGGCAAAAGAACACATGCCGACAGGTCCTGCGCTGCCGGTGTCGGGGCAAAGCGATCTGCGCGGTGAAAAGCGCCTGGGCACGCCGGCGCTGGATGATTGTTTTACAGGGCTTACGGATAACAAGATCAGGCTCCAATACCCGGAGGATGGCCTGAACGTCATTTTTGAGCTTGGGCCGGAGTTTAAATTTGCCGTTATTTATATTCCGGCGAAGGACGACGGGACGGGGCAGGATTTTTTCGCCATCGAACCGCAGACGCA
>JAHFHB010000235.1 GCA_023247135.1 Candidatus Omnitrophota bacterium | reverse complement strand
GACCGTTCCGCTTGATGCTTGGTAATGCGTTTTCTCAACTCGCCATCAAAGGGTTCTGCCGTCGCCAAAAAATATTTCGGCCCTGAAACATGCGCCCGGATGGCCCGGTCCAAAGCATGCCGGCTTTTCCCGCTGCGGATTCCTCCGGTCACAAGCGTCAGCATGATTTTAATACTCGATTCCGGGCTGGGCTTTGAGGCCTTGATGATAGGGGTGCTTGATGCATTTCATCTCCGTCACCAGGTCGGCCAATTCGATCAGTTCCGGAGGAGCGCCGCCGCCCGTCAGGAAAACGTGTTTTAAAGGCGGTTTGGTCTTCAGTTCCTGAACAATCTCAGCCGTTTTCAGGAAGTTGTATTTCAGTACATAGTTGATCTCATCAAAAATGACGAGTTGATGTTCTTGATCGTGAAGAAGTTCTTTGCATTTCTCCCAGGCTTGACGAGCCGTCTGCACATCTTTCTCGAAATTCTGCGTATCCCACGTAAATCCATCGCCCATGACAAAATGATGAAACCTAGCACCAAACAACTTAAAGGCCTCTTCCTCGCCGGTTTTCCATTTACCTTTGATAAATTGCACCATGGCCACTTTATAACCACGGCCCAAGGCCCGGATCGCCGTCCCAAAAGCCGCCGTGCTTTTGCCTTTGCCATCCCCGGTGTTAACGAGAATCAAGCCTTTTTTTTGATACTCACCGGTGGTTTTGTGGTCGCGCGGAGCTTTATCAACTGACTTGGCCATATTAAATCTTGTTTGAAATAACCCGCTGCAAGTTCAAAGCCATGTTCCGCTGGCGCAACCACTCAAGCGCCTGAACGAGCACCAGCGTTGTTGGAACCGCCTTGAGCAAATGAAATCCGGTATAGGCCAGGCCCGACTTATAGGAAGCAAGCAGTCCCGATAAATTAAGGGCATAGAGCCGTTCCCCGCCCGTGCAGGCCCCCAAAATCCAAACACCAAAACCGGAAGCGAGCGCATACACAACCACGCCCAACGCGGCGGTGAGCGCAACCTTAGGCAAAGAAATACCAGAGAGGCTGTTCAGTTTACGGGTCAGCGCCGTGATGACAAGCAGCCCCAGTGTGATAAAAAGATAAACCATCGCCGGTTGGGTCATCAAAATCTTGATCAAGATCAGCCCCATGGGTACTGCGTAGGCAGCCCAACGTTTATTTAAAAATAGGGCTCCCGCAATCGCTAAAGGCACCATGGGAAGCGTGAGATAATGCATGTGATTCTCCTGGGTTTAAGTTAAAAGTCTGCTTTGAGGCCTATCGTAAAGGATGAGAACGGCATGTTAAATCCATTGGCCTCCTGATAGCGATTGTTGGTCGTATTATCAATGCGCGTATAAATTTGCGCATACTTTGTCAGATCATACGACAGCGCCAAATTCAAAAGCTCGTATTCATCCAGCCTGACCGCTCCGGAATCTTCGCGGCTGCCCACCCAAATCCAATCCAGGGAAGAATGGAAACGCCAAAAATCATAGGTCAAACCAAACTTGCCCTGATGCCGTGGCACACGCGCCAAACGCTTCTGAGTGGACCGGTCAATCGAGTTTGTGTAGGTGTACGTCGTGTTAAAGTAGAAGTCCTTCAAAATCTGAATGCGGTGCTCGAACTCCACTCCTTGGCTACGGGCACTTCCAATATTCGTTGCCAGCGCAAGGTTGGCAATCAGGTTGTGTATTTTATCATCAAAGTACGTGAGGGAGAAACTGCCTCGTTTGTTCCAATAAAACTGCTCAAAGCCGGCATCCCAGTTCCAGCTGGTTTCCGGCTTGAGATTAGGATCTCCGAAGGCTGGAAAGAAAAGCTGGTTAAAAGTCGGTGCACGGAACCCCTTACCATAGCTGGCTTTAAGCTTCGTCATGGTCTTGGCAATCCAAAGACCTGTCGAGATCAATGGTGAAACCTCAGTGCCATACAACTCATGCCGGTCAATGCGCGCTCCCCCCACAATCGTCCAGATTTTCCAGAGGGTCAGTTCGTTTTGGGCAAAAAAGCCATGATTGCGGGTCAATTGGTCGTATTTGCTGCTGCTTTTACTGACCAGCGTCGTATGCTCAAACTCATATCCGAATGTCAGCACATCAAAATCCTTGATGTAAACATCGGATTGATATTCAAACGTATGCCGGTTGGAATTGAGTTTAAAGAGAGCGCTTTCAGGGTCCGCGCCTGTCGCCCCTGGATTGCGTGGATCGATCGTTAAACCGGAATCGTGAAACAGGGAATATTTCGCGGACTGGTGCCACCCATCCACCAGAGACGCGGAATACTTGGTGCTTAAAACCTGCTGATTGGCCCGGCTGTTACGGTTGGGATCTGTTCTGAACGCGCCGCTGACAAGCCCGTCATCAATCCCCACGATGGAATTAAAATGATGAAAAGCCACATCAAGGTCCGAATTATCCGTGACTTGTAGCTTGCCATGCACCCGGGCGGTCGTATTTTCATAATCATCGTTGTCAGCAATCCCATCGGTATCCAGCCGTCCGCCGGACGCTGAGAGTGACAAGCGGTCCCAGTTCGTCGAGAGATGTCCTTCTCCATGAAAAGTATTGAAGGTGCCGTAATCGAACTGTCCGCCCCCATGCACGCCTTTTCTGGAGTCCGCTTTGGTCACAATGTTGATCAAACCCCCTACAGCGTCAGCGCCGTAAAGCACGCTTTGGGTACCGCGGATGATTTCGATGCGTTCAATGTTTGCGGTCGTCATGTGCTGCAGCGCTGCAAGCGATTGATTGGCGTTATTGATCTGGACGCCATCCAGCATCACCAGCGTGGATTCTTTATTGACGCCGCGGATAAACACATTCACGTCTCTTCCAAAAGTTCCAATCTGGGCAACCGTCACCCCGGGAACTCCCCGCAAAAGATCAAGAAGAAAGACTTTTTTGCTGCGCTCAATTTCTTCGCGCGCAATCACGGTTACGGCACGCGTGGATTTCTCAATGGGAACCTCACGGCGATTCGCCGAAACAACCGTAGTGACAGGCGGGACAACGCTTGCATTGGCATCCGGAACCACTTTTTCTTCCCGGTCAATCGAAGCGGCAAAGGACGGATTTGAAAATAAAAAACAGGCAAGAATCAAAAAAACTGCGGCCAAACCTGGTTCTGAGAATCGCTCGTTCCCGGACATAAAAAAACCCTTTCTTTGTCTTGGCGCAAAAAGGACAAAGTCAGGGAGCATTCAGAGACAGTCCGGCTTAGCACTCTCTTTGCGCGAAGAACAATCCAAGCGGCAGGTCTTCTGACTGGCAAGCGAACTTTATCCTACCACTTGTCCCTTACGGACAAGTGCAGCGCCGTCACAGTCAAATGAGACTATGTACGGACACCGTCACGAACCTTCCCACACCCAAAGATGCAGTGGTTTATCACCAGATCTGTGCAATCCGATGCGTCAAGCGGCAACCTTGCGGTCGAACAACTTGACGTCGCTTTCGTTCTTGCCTACAGCGGCGGCACCGTGGAGCACCAGGCTTGTTAAACCCGGCCTCACTTCCCTATTAAGCCAATTCCTTCCGGAACTGGCACCGATGGAAAAACGTTGTTGGTTGAAAGAACAGTGTTCGAAGTGGGAACAGTATATTCAGGGTTTCGGAAAAGTAAAGCGGGGAGTTTCGATGCCTGGCCCGCCGGCATAAGCCAGCGGGCCTGTTGGAAGGACGATGAACTTGCGGTTAACGCGCAGCGACAGCGGCCTGGTTGATGCGGTCACGCAAGCTCGACTGGTACGTCTCATCACGCTCAAAACGGCGCTGACGCGAGAGCTCCAGAGCATGCTGGGCATCCATGACCTGCTCTTCTACCACGGGCGACTGCGCTTTATGCTGGGCATTCACGTAGGCATCGGTCGCGCTCCAGGCAT
>JAHFHB010000014.1 GCA_023247135.1 Candidatus Omnitrophota bacterium | reverse complement strand
ACAAGTTGTTCCGGTGTCGCGTATTCGGGATCTGCGCCCGGAAATCTTTCCTGAAACCATCTTTCAGAAAAAATACCGGCCAAAACCTGGCGCGACGCCTCACGATCATCGCCGTTGGTGATGGCCACCACTTTGGCCTGAGGATCAAGCTTGCCAACTTCTTGCGCATGAATGGCGGCAACGCCGTTGGCGGCATCCGCAGCCCGGATTCCTCCACTCGTTGAATCGTCATCCCCGCGGGTATTCACGTCTCTGGGGTCAAAAACCATTTTAAAATAAGGTTTCCAGGCGTCCGGCATTTTCATCCCAGCCAAAAATTCCCAGCCTCTGCGGCCAGAGTTGCGGTAGGTGTGTTTCGTAATCATCGTATCCGCATCCTCAACTGAGATTTCATCCGTTTGCGTGATCAGGTCGCGCATTTCATGGTAAGGATGAGAGGAGTCTTTCGCGACACGCTCTCTTTCGGCAGGAGAAAGCCCGTCGAGATAATCGGAGATTCGTTTAAAAACTGGCAGGGGCCCGAGCTGGCCATCGTTGGCCCAAAGAACGCCCGGTGATTTTTTCTTGCCGTTATCCGAGCGCTGTTTTTCCAGTTTTTTGACCAGCTTCAACGAAGCTTTCGATATGAATTCGGTAAACTCTTCCCATGACGCCGCGCCTTTTTCGCCGTAGCGGTAAAGCAGTTTGGTGTAATACTCGTCCCCGCCTTCCACAACCGGCTTGTCTTTAATCAGGTACACATCCATGCCAAACTTGTTTTTTCCCTTAAACACTTGCACCGTCACATCCGCGCGGTCATGAATGCCTCCGCGCCGCACCCGGATCGTAAACTCCATCACAGGCTGCGGATTGTCCCCCAGACCTTCCACCGGCACCGGCACTTTGCCGTAATCGACATCGCGGACGGGATTGCCATCAGGGCCAAGCCGAAACGGGTAATAAGGCTCGATCGTAACAAGATCGGCGCCCTGGCCAATCAGCTCCTGGGCTTTTAATGTGTGGTATTGTCCGACGCGCCCCAAGCCTCCGGCAGCCAGCCAGGTTTCGGGCGAAATGTAATAAATCGTAGACCCTGCAAGAGAAGGGGCATGCAATTTGAGCCAGCCTTCGGGCGCTTTTTGCTGCAGCATCAAAAGCATGGAATCCACCAACGGCCGTTCATGCAAAAGTCTGCGATCACTTAAAAATTTCTGTAAAAGTTTTTGATGATCGCGAGACATCAACGTCACTGCTTTTAACACTGGCCAACGCGCCTCAGCCTCATACAGCGGCCATTTTTCGGTCGCAGCTGCGTATTCTTCAATCAAAAGTTCGAGCTGGGCCCCCGCGCCCTTGCGGCTGCCGTGCAAATCCTGAAGCTGCTGTTCAAAATCCTTGCGGATGTAGTCCATCCGGTTTGCTTTGACCGCAAGTACGCGCGCCTTGACCGCAAGGTCATAGCCATCCCCGTCTCGCCGCACATAACCGAGCTCATCAACAAGCCGGTCCAGCGCTTTGCGCGTCGCCTGTTCCTGAAGCCACTCTCCCTCAAAGCGCAGTCCATGAATTTTTTTCTGAACCTCCGGAAAAATCATCGCAAACGGCACTGCTCCTGGCGTTTCGCGTTTTTTATCAAGCAGGACCCCAGCTGCGGTCTGCATCACCCACCATTCAGGCGTAAGCTCATGCACCCCGAACAGCAGGTCCGTATCGTGTGTTTGTCTCATTTCTGCTCTAGCGCTTACTACAAGACTGGCGCCTTGATTTTGAAATTGATAACGATACCCTTGTGCGGGATCCGCCGGGTGGCCGAATTCTAAAATCGCGGCATTAATTCTTTGGTAGCGCTCATCATGCGGGAAATCATCCACCTGAATCGGCGTCTGCGCACCTATCGTAACCGTTTTTAAAACGCCGGATTCGATCAGAGGCCGCAGCGCATGCTCTTTCATCGCCTGATGATCAGATTGCGAACGGATGTCCCCTGAAAAACCACCAACCGCGCGTTTGTATAACCAATGGGAAGCGGGGTCTGAGCTGCGCATCTCGGAACGAACCCCTACGGATAAATATTGCCCGCGGGCGAGCGGATTGGCGATGGCAGGTGTTGCGGTTTGTGCATGCACAAGATTCCAGAGAGCGGTAGATGTGATTTTGTTTTCCGCGCCCAGACTTTTTAATCCGGCCGTAAACCGCGCCACCTTGGCCAGCCACTCCGCTTTCAGATCTTCCCGCGAACGCGTCTCCGCGGGCTTGGCAGCGGCATCAATGAATTTCAAATACCCGGCAGTCTCCTCTAACTTTTCGGCGCCGGCTAAGTCACGAATGACTGCGTCGCGCCAATTTTTGACCATGACCGGTTTTTCAGATACCGGAATTTCTGCCGCTAACTTTTCTGCCGCAGCCTGCAAAAAAGCACTGTAGAGATCAATTTTACCGCTCGAGACCTCAAAATGGTCGGCCCACGATACCTCGCCGAGCATTTCACGCCGATAAAGATTTTCCGGCGGCAGCTCGCCGATAGCCGGCGTAATCACTGCGTAGGAAATATTTTGTGTGCGCAACGCCTGCGCCAGTCCAGCCGTATGAAAACCGCCGGCAATAACCACGGCGGTGTTCTGGCGGCGGGTCTGCATGGTTTTCAGGACGCGCTTCTCAAAGATTTTTTCTCGTGTTTCGGCGATTTGATAAAAGGCAGCAAGCGGCTGATCTTCAGCCAGCCACGCGGTTTGTAAATTCTTCAGCAGCTCCGCTAAATCCAGTATTTTTGGATTCTGCGTTCGCCCCCCCTCCTTGATCCTCCCCCGCACGCGGGGGAGGAAAGAACTTTTTTCCCCTCCCCTGTTTACGGGGGAGGGCAGGGTGGGGGCGATTATTTGAATGGCATCATTACCAAGCTCAACCCAGTCGCGGCGCGCCAGCTTGATGTCTGAAAGTTTTTGCAAAAGCCGCAGTTGGCCATCAAGAGCGTTGATCGAGCGGGCTTCCGGACTGTGAAACATTTTTTCTTTCTGCGTTTCCAGATAATCCGAAACTTCCCGGTAAAGCATTTCGCCCTTCATGTGCTCAAGAAATTCTGCGCGCTGCGCCAGGGTTTGAAGCGCCGGCGATAATGCAGCCGCACGTTCGGGTCCCGCAAGCTTGATCAACGCGGCTACGAAGGCTCCGGGCGTCAGTGCCTCGGTTTTATAGGCTTGATACTGGCGGTGCAGAGTCATGCGCGCTTCTTTGTCCTGAATAGCCGCTTCCAGGCTGAGATAAAGCGCATTGATTTCTTTTTTTAAATCCTCGGGGGCTGAATTTTGCATGCCCGCATCTGCCCACTCCGCAAAAACGGCTGAAAAATGCGGGAATGACGCAATGTCAACAGCGTTGCGTACATGACTGTCCTTGCGACCCCGCAAGGGCGGGGCCGTTTTCTTTTCTGGTGCAGCCAGGCGCTGTCCGGTCAAAAAATCCATGAGCTCCGCAAGCCCGTTTGCGTTTTGATAAAAATGTCCCGCCCGTTCATCCAGCGCCAGAAGTTCCTTGGAATAAAATTGTTGTTTCAATCTGGCAAGTTCTTTCTCCAGCACCCGGATTTTTTCAGCGCGTCTTTCTGTGTCTGCCGCCGACTGCGCAAAAGCCAACTGCTGCTTTTCATAAAGAGTCGCGTCTTCCAGTCCAGCATATTGCATGCCGTCAGGACCAAGCACTGCGGCGGCTGAAGCGCCGGAGAGTTCCCCCGCATCGCGGTAGCGTTCAAACGCTTTGGTTAATATCTGCTTGTCTGGAAAGTTCCGGAAAAGCCGCGGATCGAGGTCCGATGCAATTCCCTCAAGCAGGGCCAGATTCACGCCGTTTTGTCGGCTGAGAAGTCCGAGGATTTCCTGGATAGCTTTCTGGGCGGAGGGAACGGCGTGCGCATCCTGCACCAAAAGCACCAGGCGATGGTCGGTGCCCTGGTAAGTTTCTTCAATTTGGCCTAACGCTGAGGGTAAGCTGAAATGTTCAAGCGTTTGAGCGGATAACTGCGGCGCTGGCAAATTTATAGAAGACGGGGCAGCGGCATGACCTGTCGCTGGCGCATAGAAAAGTGTCGCTCCGTAGAGACACAGAGTGATGCATGCCTGTAAACGAGTGGCTCTAGTGATACGCACCTGCAAGAAATACCTCCGGCAATTTAGATCAGAGCTACGATTTAATCGCTTTGGGAAAGATTTAGAAAATAATACACGAAGACTTTAAGTTTAGCAAATATAAGGAGATACATTGTTTTTAAGGTGCATGCATATTAGAAAATGCTAGTAAATACTTGCGGAAGATACTGCGTTTTTCCATCCCAAGCACAATAAGCCGAGACAGCGCTTGGTAAGCCGTAGGGAAATCATCGTTTTCTTCCATGAAGATTCGGTTGTTATCACAGAAATTTCATGGTATTTTTTCATTATGCAACGAGTTCATTTGCTTCAATCCATCGCAGCTGCATTCCGGATAAACCCGGTGATTGCGCTTTTAGGCCCAAGGCAATGCGGCAAAACAACGCTGGCGCGGCAATGGACCCAGAAACAACTCAAAGAAGAACCTGGAAAGTCCGTCACTTATTTCGATCTCGAAGACCCCACAGACCTTGCAAAACTGGAGAATCCAAAACTTGCGCTCCAAAATCTTGCGGGGCTTGTGGTGATTGATGAAATTCAGCGTATTCCCGATTTATTTCCTGCTTTGCGGGTGCTGGTGGATCGCGCCCACAATAAAAGCCGGTTTCTTATTTTAGGCAGTGCCTCACGCGATCTCATCCATCAAAGCCCAGAGACCCTTGCTGGCCGCATTTCGTTTATCGAGATTTCCCCTTTCAGTGGATCTGAAGTCGAAGCGGGTAGCCTGGAAAAGCTTTGGCTGCGCGGCGGTTTTCCAAAATCTTTTTTGGCAAAAACAACCCGGCAAAGCTGCGATTGGAGAAAAGATTATGTGAGTACTTTTTTGGAGCGTGATATTCCCGCGCTCGGCATCAAAATCCCAGCTCCTATGCTCAGGCGATTTTGGATGATGCTCAGCCATTATCATGGCCAGCTCTTCAACGCCTCCGAACTGGGAAATTCTCTGTCAACCGCAGACACAACCGTCCGCCGTTACTTGGATATCCTCACCGGCACTTTCATGGTTCGCCAGCTCACACCCTGGTGGGAAAATATCCGCAAACGGCAGGTGAAATCTCCCAAAATCTATTTTCGAGATACGGGTATTTTTCACACCCTTTTGGGAATTTCCGATACCCCAAGTCTGAAAAATCACCCCAAGCTCGGCGCCTCGTGGGAAGGTTTTGCCTTAGAAGAAACTCTGCGGTTATACCGAGCTGGCGAAGGCGAAGCCTATTTTTGGGCCACTCACAATGAGGCTGAGCTCGACCTGCTACTGATGAAGGATGGCAAGCGGGTAGGATTTGAGTTCAAGTATACGGATTCACCGCGAGTGACAAAATCGATGAAAATCTCCTTGCAAGACCTCTGCCTGGATGAACTAAAAATTATTTTTCCTGGAAAAGAGCACTTTCCTTTAGCGGAAAAAATCGAAGCTGTAGGGTTGTATAACCTTCTAGCCCGTTAACAACACTAGAAGCGGTTGCATAAGTCCCTACGAGCCCCACCAGCCCCACTTGTCATTGCGACCTGCGAGCAGGGTCCCGTAGGGACGACGCGGCAATCTCATGGGACCGAGGAGATTGCTTCGTCGCAAAAACCGCTCCTCGCAATGACGAATAAAGGTGTTATGTCGACTTATGCAACCGCTTCTAGACATTAAACCTAAACAGCACGACGTCTCCGTCCTTAAAGATGTACTCTTTGCCTTCAATTCGCAGAAGGCCTTTATCTTTGACGGCCGCCGCAGAGCCCAGGCGGATAATGTCGTCATAGCTCATGGTTTCAGCGCGAATAAAGCCGCGCTCAAAATCGGAATGAATCACGCCCGCGGCCTGTGGGGCCTTCGTGCCTTTGCGAATCGTCCAGGCGCGTACTTCCTGCTCTCCCGCGGTAAAATACGTAATGAGATCAAGCACGCCGTAGCCCGCGCGAATCAGCGACTTTAGCCCCGGCTCTTTCAAACCAAACTCTTTAAGGAATTCCAGTTTTTCATTTTCAGGAAGATCCATCAGCTCCGCTTCGACTTTGCCGGAAATTACCACCACGCCCGCGCCTTCTTTAGCGGCGCGTTCGCGCACCGGCGCCACCCATTTGCCGCCCTCGGGCAAATCAGTTTCAGCCACATTGGCACAGTAAAGCACAGGCTTCAGCGTAAGAAAGGCCATGTCCTGTACCTGCTTTTTTTCATTCTCATTCAGGCCCAGCAGGCGCAGCGGCGTGCCGTCTTCCAGAGCTTTTTTGACTTTTTCGTAAAGCGGCATCAGTTCTTTAGCGTCTTTGTCCCCTGCGCGCGCCAGTTTTTCAGTTTTCTGGTAACGCGCACCCATCGTATCCAGGTCCTTGAGGCAAAGTTCGGTATCGATCACTTCGATGTCACGAATCGGATCGACACTATTGGAAACATGCACAATATTCGGATCATCGAAACAGCGCACCACATGCATGATGGCTTCCACCTCTTTGATGTGCCCGAGAAATTGATTGCCCAGCCCTTCGCCCTGCGACGCCCCTTTGACAAGTCCGGCGATATCATAAAACTCGATGACGGTTGGCACGATGCGTTTGGGAACATAGATTTTGGCAAGTTCTTCAAGCCGGGAATCCGGGACAGTCACGATGCCCTTATTGGGATCGATCGTGCAGAAAGGATAATTGGCGGCCTCTGCCTTGGCGGCTGACAGCGTGTTGAAAATAGTGGACTTACCCACATTCGGCAGTCCGACGATTCCGACGCGAAATCCCATGAGGTCTCCTTGAAAAACAGCCTGGTTTGCGGTGAAGAAGTGCAAAATATATCACAAAGGCCCTGTCCGGGGATAGAAATGATCGGAAAACTCTGCGCGTAAGAAATTTGTAGGGGCGTATGGCCATACGCCCCTACGCGTAAAACAACGGATGGTTCTATTATAAAATCTTAAAACCAGTGATTTTTGTCAACTAGCCCTGATCTCGTTTTAATAATATCACCCACTTTAACCATAAATAATGCCATATTTATGGGATACTATATTAAAATTATCACTATTATTACGCTAAATACCCCACAAAAATACATTCGATACCCATACACAGCCTTATTGACTACGGCGCTATTTTCGCATCATCAGCAATTTAATTTTGCTTAATCATCAATTTTAACTTGACTTATTTCCGAAATAAGGATAGTTTATTTCCTGTTTATGAATATTTCAAAGCCGTCAAAACGCCTCCTTGTGTTAAGCCTGCTGCTATGCGCGGCTTTCAGCGGCTGTCCGCCTGTACCGGCTGGTGCACAGCCGGAAATTAGCGCGCAATTTATTCCCTTTCCTACGCCGGATAAAATCTCTGCCCTGGCGCCGGCCTCGGCTCACACACTTTTCACAGCCTCCGCCGGCAGCCTCTATAAATTGTCCGGAAACCGGCATTGGGAAAACGTGTGGAGCGCCGCCGGAGAAAAAATCCATTCTCTTCAACCGGGAAATGCCGGGGCCCTTTTCGCGCTGACGGATCACGCCATTTTCAAAATGCTTTCGGCAGAAGCTCCGGTCGAAAAAATTTTTTCATCGCACCGCCATGATCAGCGCGAGGTTTTCGCCTTTGCCGATTGGCCGGCGCAGCAGCTTTATTTTGCCGGAACCCGCTACGGGCTTTTCAGTTCGCGTGATCAGGGAAAAACCTGGGCACCACACACCGGCTTTGGCAAACAAGAGCCCGTCCTCATGCTTAAGCGCAGCGGAAACCGGCTCTTTTTGGCCACACAGGAAGCGTTGTATCTCTCAACGGATGGCAAGGCTTTCCAAGCAGTTTGGACCATGCCGCGCGCACCCGCTGAAGACGGCGCAGAAGTTTCCGAGGGGGTCACTGCGGAAAGCGCCGAAAATTTCGACGCGCTTTTTTTTATTCCAACTTTGATCTCTGCCGTAAGCACACAAAACACCACAGCCTGGCTGGCCACTCCTGCCGGAGTCGCCGAAAGTAGCGCCGGGCTCCGCTGGCAGCTTTTGCCAGGTCACGGTTTTAAAAAACCTGCCATTCTCGCGCTCTGCTACCTGCCGGCTTCTTCGGCCTTGTTCGCAGGCGCCGCAGACGGCATTTATGTTTTCGACCGCACGCACGGGCGCTGGAACAAGCTGGCGCAGAGTTCGGATTACGGAAAAATCCTAGCGCTAGTCGCAAACCCCGAGGACTCCGACGCATTGACCGCCCTGACCGAGAACGGCCTCGCCACTTTCGAACTGGGTGCTTCCGAGACATTTCAAAACAGCCGCTGGGTTTCCTCTCCGGATGCCGAGCGCCGTTTGCGCGAAATCCTTCACCGTGAACCCGCGGTCAACTCTGTCGCCCGAGCCGCAATCCGGGCAGCTAATCTTTCCTCCGCAAAAATCAAGCGCTGGCAATATGAATCGCGTGCCAAGGCACTGTTACCGCATGTTTATTTCAGCCGCAGCCTCGATCGAGGCACCACGGTTGACCTTGACCGCGGCGGCACCGCCGATCCCGACCGTTACATTCTGGGCCCCGATGACTTGTCCCGCGGCTGGAACTTCAGTGTCACCTGGGATATCGGGGATTTGATTTGGAATTCCGCGCAAACCTCGATCGATTCGCGCGAAAAATTGATGAATGATCAGCGCAGGGATTTTTTATCTGAAACCGTGCGGCTTTACTTTGAGCGCCGGCGGCTCATGCGCGATCTCATCCTGGGGGATCCTGCCGCCCCGGGCCGCATGGATAAAGAGCTGCAGCTGGAAGAAACCACCGCCCAGCTCGATGCCCTGACCGGCGGATGGTTTAGCGAACAAATCATCGTAGCTTAATATTGACATATGTTTAATATAGATTACAATTGTAAGAGGCTGCTTCTCTACCAAACGGCTCAAGGAGAGATCCCTTTTGACGACTGGTTTACGGGTTTGCGCGACTCAGCCGCACGCGCAAAGATTCAAGTGCGTTTGCGCAGAATCACTGCAGGCTGCTTAGGGGACTTTAAAAACATCGGCTTGGGCATTTTCGAGCTGAGAGCTCATTGGGGACCGGGTTACCGGATCTATTTTGGCGTAAGCGGGCGCGACCTCTTTGTTCTTCTTTGGGGCGGCATCAAAAAAACGCAAGGCGCGGATATCCGCAAAGCCACTGAATATTGGCAGGATTATTTAAGGAGAAAAAAATGAAATACTTACCGCCCACCGTCCGTTATGAAGACTTTTTAAAGCGCAGTTTGCGTGACCCGGAAGAATGCGCGGCCTATTTGAATGCCTCCTTGGAAGAAAAAGGCCGGCTATTTTTTCTCAGGGCTTTGCGGGATGTTTTCGACGCCCAGGGCGGCATGACAAAAATTGCAAAACAGGCAAAGCTGAACCGTGTCAGCCTCTATAAAATGCTCCGCCCCGACGGGAACCCAAGTCTTGACAGTATTCTACGGCTCTTAAACGTGATTGGTATCCGGCTCCACGTGACCGCAATTCCCGTTCAAGGCGGCCATCGCCCCGCAAAACAAAAATTATTACGCAAAGCCGCTTAGATAACTTGAATCGTTATGCGGACCATTGAACGGCCAAACCATTCTGCAGATCTGCCCAGACATTTGCCAGGTAAGTTTCAGCGACCTGCCAGCGGCCATTGGCGCCCAGCACGGCATAAAAATCGCTGATCTTACGCACAAGTTCTGCCATGGTACCCAATTCCGCCAACGCCAGAAAAGCTTTCAGCGCGCCGGGCTTGGTGTATTCCAGCGCCAGCACTTCGCCTTTGATTTGATAACTTTGTTTCAGACGGCTCATGTGCGCCTGCGTCTGCAGTTTTGTGGAAATACTCTCAAAAAGTGCCGCCTGAATCACAATGCGTTTTTCTGCAAGATGCGCCCGGTCGAATAACCCCTGGTGCACGCGCTCCGGATATTCTTCCAATAGCTTCAAAAACTGCGGCGCCCTGATTGCCGACACAGGGGTGCTCTCTGTGCCCTCGAGATAAAGATCGAAATTACGATGTTGATTCAGGAGCGCGAGCAATTCGCCGGCACGCTTTTCCGCATCGCCCGGCTGCATACGCGCCAATTCTCCCGCATCCAGAAATACTGCGGCGGGTACCGTCAAATCGCGAATGTCTTTTTTTGCCAAGGTTTTGCTGGATTCCCGCATCTCTGCCCTTTTTGGAGAAAAGGACTGCCCAGGCGGCAGTCCCGTTAGGTCTGCGTCCTGGCCTGAACGATTTAAAAACATCCAGGCTTGCAAACGCTTGGCTTGCTCCGTAAGCATCTCTGTCTCTTGGCCCGGCGGTTCATTCGATTTTACGATCTCTGCTTGGGACAAAGTCGCCGCTTCTTTTTTAAAGGGTGCGTATTTCTCTCCGAGGCCCGCGGTTTTGAAGATCTGTTTCAGCGTCGTTCCGACGGCTCGAAACCGCGTGTGCGCGTTCTGGGCAAAAGAGTCTGCGTCCGTGCGATATTTCATAAATTCCAATTGGTTCAAGTAGTCAAACCAGGGACGATCCACTGCGATCAGTTGACGCAACCTGTGCGTTTTAGCTTTAGAATTCAACTCCGTAAGTAACCGCTGCCGCGCCGTATAAAAATAGGCGCGGTAAGGCTCCAGCACGTCATCAAATGCCAGCGTTTGTGCACGCGCTTCGCGCAGATACGCCTCGCTCTTGGCCTGCCCCCCAAATCGCGCCATGACCGGATCGTCTTTCGCGTAAAAGAAATAAACTTCGCCGGGCTGCCCCTGCCGAGCTCCGCGGCGAATCAATTGATCATCAATCCGCTTGGCTTGCTGGCTTTCGGTTAAAATCACCGCAAGTCCTCCAAGCGCCGCAACGGTTTCATCGATTTTAATATTCACCCCTCGGCCCACCACGTTCGTCGCAATCGTCACTTGAGCATGCTGGCCCGCTTGGGCAATGGCTGCGGCTTCTTCCCCGAGATTAAGGCCGTCGACCAGCGTCGCCCGGACGGGTTGTGGCCCACCCGCTGTTTCTTCTTCCAGTTTTTGCTTAAACCGCCGGGCTTCGTCAATATGCGAAACAAATACCAGCACCGGATTGCCCCGCGCATGAATTTCTTCGATCTTCGCCAAAATCGCCGCAAATTTTTGCTTCCGGTCCGGATACGTCACCGGCTCATGGGCTGTCAAACGAGATTCATAATGGTTGGGTATGCGGACATAATCCAACCCGTAAATTTCTTTGACTTCAGGCGCATCATTCCCCATTGTCCCCGTAATCATCGCCAGCTTCGACTCGCGCTTTATCTTGCGATAATAATTTTGATAAGTAAGAATTCCGGTCATCAGCGCAAGCGGCGGAAAGACCACTTGCTCGCCGTTTAAACTCTCTTTGGCGGCAACCAGTTGATGCCGGTGATTGCCCAACACGTGCTTGATTTTAAGCCGGCCGGTCAGCTCATCGATCAGAACGATTTGTCCGTTTTGAAGCACATAATCCTGGTCGCGATGGTTCCAGTGTTTCACCGCCACGGCTTGCTTGAGAAGGTTCTCAATCTCCCCGGTCTCCTGAAAATTTCTCAACCGCTCCGCATTAAATTGCGCCCGGTTCAAAAGCTGCATGGCCAGTGGCACCGCGGACGGGTTAAGCGCCACGGTCTGATTCACAGAGTTAAGTTTGTAGTGGGTTCCTTGCTCAAGAGCCAATGCAGCTTGATAAATTTTAATATATTCCTCCGAGGACAGTTCAAGCTGGGTATTCAGACCTTCCTCGGTGAGAATCAACGGGTAATGCGCCTCGTCCAGAAAAGTGCTGTCGCCCTCATCCACCACAACCAACGCAGGTGCCTCCGGCCTTTGGCGCATCGCTTTCAGTTCACCGATCGTTTGATCGGCGAGATAATCGAAAGCAAACGCATCTTTCACGCCGTAAGTGATGTCTGCAAGGTAAACCTCCTGCGTTCTGGCCGCGTTTTTAAGGTGTTTGCGCCAGGGCTCCCGCGTCGAATTAGCCTTTGGATCAAACAAAAACCTTTGGTCGTTGTCCAGGCGCACCCCCACGCTCAATCCAAGGAAATGGAGGATTTTAGCCATATCCTGAGTATCCCGCGCCGCGAGAGAATCATTGAACGTATGAATGTGAACGCCCCGTCCGGTCAAGGCATGCAGATAAGCCGCCATGGCAATCGACAACGTCTTGCCTTCGCTGGGCTCCATCTCAATCGCACGGCCTGCATGAATCGCAAGCGCCGCCATGACTTGCTCAGGCGTTGCGTCTAACCCCAGCACTGCGCGGGCCGCCTCTTTGAACACTGCGAAAGCCTCGGGCAAAATTTCATCCAGGGAGCCGCCCTCGCGGAGGTGCCGTTTGAAATCATCCGTCTGCTGCAAAAACTGGGCGCGGCTCAGCAAGCGGCCTTCAGCCTGATACTGAGTCTGAAGCATTGTGATTTCTTTTTTGCGCTGCTCCAAGCCGGAGATAGCACCGCTACTTCTCATTTCGGAGCGGAACCTCCGTGTCCCGTCCCGAATAGTCTCGGACTTCCATGTCCGAGGCATTTCGGAGCGGGACCTCCGTGCAAGGCGGCTGTCTAAATTGTGAATAGCTTGGAAATATCCCGCTTGATCTCCCGAAGAGGTCATCCATAATCCGGCGACACTTTGTTTTAACTCGTGGTCGTCATCCATCCAACCGTCCTGCCATAATTTTTTAATCAGCTCGTAAAATAATTCGGCGGCGCGTTCATATAAAATTCCGGCACGCTGTTCATGCGCATCGCCGGCGGCATGGTAAGGCAAAAGGCCCGCCATCAAGGTGGCATGCGTGAAAAGCAGCCGGTATTTCCAAAGGCCGTTTGGAGATTCAAAAGGGAAAAGCTCAGGGTCCGGACTGCGCAAAAACTTCCGGACATCCATCTCATAAGCATGAATCGCATCCATCATTCGCTCGGCCGAAGAGTATTCCTCAATAAATGTTTCCCGAAACTGCGCTGGTGCAGCGGCTGATTCGGGAAGACGAATGGCAAAGTGATACCCCCCGCTTAGATTCAACGCCAGGTCGTAGTGTCCGCTGTAATTGTGCATGAGCTTGGCAAAATCATAAAGCGGGTCATTGCCTTCGGGCATCCACTTGGGGTCGACAAGTCTGAATAGATCGATGTCACGATTGGCTAAAAGCTAAAAGGGATCCATGAGGATATTGCCGAAATGCAAATCCCCGGCCTGTTTGGACAAGTAGGGCGGCGTAAAAAGCTCCGGGTGGAGCCAACTCACATGCCTTAAAAGATTCAACGCCGTTTTCAGATTCGGCAAACGTTTTACTAAGCCGCTCGAGGGATGAATTTCAAGATAAGGCGCTTCAAAAAGCTGGCTTAAAAGCGGCGACAAGGCTCGGGCCTCAGTCCAGCGCTCCTCCACTTTTTGAAAGTGGCTTCTTTCCAGAAAATCTGGCGGCGTCTCACTCTGTTTATGCGCGTAAAACACCGGGGTCAGAGTTCTGTAAATGTGTTGACTGATTTCAAAGCGATTTTTCGAAGACAGGGCCGCAGGTAAAAGCTCGGTTTGTCCGGGAAGATTCGTTGCCTGAAAAATATCGCTTAAAGACGGCCAAAGCACGTCTTCCATCATGACAACCGTGTCCGGGCCTTCCGTGGCGATGGAATAAATCCTGGGGAAGTAAGCCCCGGCAGGGTCGTCCGCCGCCTGCAGGGCACGCATGTATTCGGCTTCCCGGCGCAATTTGCCTTTATCTTTTTCTGTATTGGCGCGTTTTACAATCAGGGAAGTCCCGTCAGGGCTCGTAAGACGCTGAACACTGCTGTACGAACCGCCGCGCAGTGTTTCAACAACAGCCTCTTGATTCTTATGAGCGCTTTGTAAGGGCACAATCGCATTGAACTGGCTCGTCATGGCAACGGAATTCATATAGCCATAGATCATGTAATAAAAAAATGACTTGGCGAGCGTGCCGCCGGCCGCGGCCCGGCTCACATGCAGGTAGCTTTGTCCGCCGCGCCTGATTTTGCGCGCGATGAGAATGTTGACGCTGCCCTCGGGAATGTCGAGCATGTGCGCTTCCAGAGTGTGTGTCACGCGTTTTCTGGTCAGCGGCGGAATCGAAATAGCGCCAAGAAAATGACCAAGCACTGCCTTGCGGTCAAGCCGTCCCAAAACTTCCGGCCGTTTGCCTTGCCAGCCCTCAAGCGCAGCGTCGTCACCGACCACGGCCCACGTCACATGCTGACGATCTAGCTGCTCTGCCAAACGCCAAAAATCATCCGCGTTTTTATCCGCAAGCGCCTGTTCCATTGCTTCTAATTTATTCAAAATGCTCTGGCTCTTAGCGTCATTCAAAAATACCCGCATCTCTGAGCGTGTACGCGTCATGACAAGGCGCTTTCTTTCCGGGATTTCGGCGTAGGCCTGTTCGTCGACAGAAAATTTGGGGCCAAGCAGCTCGCGAGTCTGCGCCACAACGCTTGGGTTATTGCTAATATCAATGACCGCCGTTCCGCGAGAACTTAGGAGCCCACCCAATTTGCCAACGATCCCGTCAAAAAATACATGCCCGGGCATGACGCCAACTCTTTCCGGCGGCATCTCGACATCGGCCGAAGTCATGACTAAAGGGGCATTAAAAAAAACAAAGTCGTATCCCTCGCGAATAGGTAAATCTTTAAACTCCTGCATTTCTTGAACACGCCGAAGACGAATCAGTCCCTTTTCACCCAGATCAAATTCGATCGTTCCGTCCGCATCAACTTTTTCTGTCCATGCTCCTCCCCCCAATAAATTTGTCAGCAGCGTTGAAATGTTTTCCTCAACATTCAAAATCGCCGCTTCGTCCAAATCAATCACATCCATGTCGATACTCGTCACTTTATGGACATGCAAAAGTTGATAAATAGCGGTCAGTGTATCAATGCCTGATCCTGGACCCATATTTAACACTCGAATCTTGGGGG
>JAHFHB010000013.1 GCA_023247135.1 Candidatus Omnitrophota bacterium | reverse complement strand
GAGTCGGAACCTATTCGTGACTTTCGCGGAATGCAGAACATGTTTTTTGAATCTGGCTATGCGCTTGAGAGCGGAACCATCCCCAGTGATTATTTTGAAAATACTCGTGATGGAACTCTTGAGAAAAAAGGGCCGGGTGATTTTCCGGTACAGTTCAAATGGCGCAATGCGGAAAATCCTGATGACGACAATGAGTTTACCCTGACTGACTGGAGTGATTTCCGTACGGATGACGGAAAAGCATATCAGTTTGGGTTCGATCTCATGGGTTTTAATGTGCATCCTTCCGCGGCGACTTTCGATTACAACAAGTTCGAAGTGCATACGATGTTAACGGAAGACATCCCAGGAGGCGTTGGCGTTCGGGTTCATTACTCATTGGGTCTTGATGGTTTTAAGGGAGCAAAGCGCATTGCGCTCGGTGAAAACAAATTCAGGTTCGAGTTTGAATTTGAGCACGGCCGGATTACGGAACAAGCAGCTGAAGACGGTTTATCCAGGGAGTGGCTGCGATATTATCAGGACGCGCTTTTTTCGGACACGCTAGTCAACGGAGACGAATACCTGATTCGTGTTGGCAACGAAGCCGAACTTCTCTCGTCATTGCGAGGAGTTCCCGCAGGGAACGACGAAGCAATCTCAGAACCTCAAGCTCGCCCTGCACCAAGTAAAGCGTCCCCGGAACTAGTCGCGGAGCCGGCACAGCTCATTAATAATCTGGCAGACGCCGAAGCGTTTATAGAATCCATGCAGGGCGCCTGGTATTCCAAAAAGCGAGGAAGTGACATCGATTGGTACCACTCAGACAGCAAGTCTCTTGTTGCCACGCAGCGTCGTGGAAGTCAAACGGGCATTTTTTTCAGGGTGGAGGCTGGTACGGAAAAATACCAACTTGATTGGAAAATTTTGTCTGACCAGGAACCCCTGCTAGCGTTATCTAAATATTCGATTAGCAATTTTAGCAACGGCATTCTATCACGAGTACTCACGCCGTTTCCGCTGGCAAGTCCTCAAAAAATTTCGCAAACGGCTGATGGAAAAGAAATAGAACTGACTTTTGCCGAAAAGGCTTCGCCTGCGAATTTGGCAGCCTTGCGGGAGCTCGGTTTTGAACCGGGTAAGGTGATGACTGCGTACACGCATGAGGGCAAGCCGATTGGCCTGACGCTGAAACTTCAATGGCCGGAACCAGACTCGTCATTGCGAGGAGCTTCAGGCGACGAAGCAATCTCAGAACCTAATTCTCAATCCTCACCGTCATTAGTACAAACCGATGACTTCGCGATTCCGCCGACGGCCGTGAACCTTGTCCCGGTGCTGGATGCAAGTCTCAAGGGAGTTCCAGCGGTTAGCCTTATTGCCGGGATTCTTTTTGGTACAGACTTCGCCGTCGATTCGGCCGCAACCTCTTCTAAAGAAATCGTGGCGCGAGCGGCTACTTCCCAAGATCAGCTGCTTTTTCGAGATGGCAGCATGTTTGCAGGCCGGGGCGCAGAAGTGGGAGATGATACTAATTTCAATTTGGATCTGCATTTCAGTGAAACAACCGACACAGAGTCTTCTGTTAACGTAAAGAGCTGGGGTTTGCGTTCCGGCATTTCCGGGAATGAGAAAATTCGTATTGATGGGCTGGTTAAAAATCATTCAAAGTCACATTTACTTGCAGGGGATGCCGACATTGCCGCGTTGCATCTGGATGTCCAGCCGGGCAGTGTGAAACGGGCTTATTACTTTACGGTCACAAGTCTTAAGGGTACCGCTAAGGCCCAATTTACCCGCTTTGCCAAGGCCGAGCTTAAGCCCAAGTTGGTAGCTGCCGGCGTGACCCGCCGCTATGATCCCAAGCGCGGCCTTATTATAGAAGGCAAGGACCTGAAACTCGTCTTCCGCTTTGAACCCGTTGAGCAGGGCTTAGAGAGCGGGAATCCTGTCGGCATTAACGCAAGCCTGAGTACAGAACCCGTTGATCTGACGGCTCTTTTCATGGATACGCCGGATAAAGAGTCCGTGTCGGGCGCACTTAAAAAATTGGCCGCAAATACGGGGTATGAAGTCAGAACCGAAACGCAAGGCAACGTCCCGCAATTTGCTCTAATGCGTAATACAAGCTCCGGCAAGGAGAAGCCTTTCCTGGAAAAAAATGTGCCATTTTCCATCACCTACGAAAATGATTTTACCAGCCTGCACAGCGGGGGCATTTTAGGAACCGCACCGAATGGCCAGCCGGTGGGGCTGGATGTCACCGTTCAGCAGCGTGCGCAGGGCCAAACACTCAGTTTGCTTTACGATGGTGAATTTGCATCGGATATTTCCCTCGGCCATGCGCCGGTTTCTCTCAATAATATTTCAGTGAAGGAAGTGGGGAATGCCGATATCGTGACGGTTTATCTCAACGGATTTACGCAAAAACAAAAAGAAGCTTTTTATTCCCTCAAACGCAAGATCGAGACGGAGGGTATCGCGAGAGTAGAACCCATCACTTTGGAAGATAATTATTTTGAGATTCGTTCCCCTAAATTTATTTTACGCATTTTTGATATCCGCAACCCTCGCGAAACCATTTCCTCAACTGAAGCGGAGCAAGATAAGCTTGTTCTGGGTGCAGAACCGGCGGTTTTGGTGCATGAGGGCAATGCCTCCTTTGTGCCTGTTTCGGTCAGACAACAATTGATGCTGGATGGCAGCGAGAAATTCGTGTCATATCGCGCGACTGTGGCTGCTTTCAAGAATAGCCCCGACCCAGAAAAACGCGGAGAAATTCTGCAGCAATTGGCGCAGGGCACTGGCTTGAATATTCATACCTCAAAAGATTGGCCAGCAGAGATACTCTCTTCAGCGCAGGAAAACCTCTTTACTTCCGGCTATCCGGAGCGCCATTTGTCATTAGGGCTGAGTACCAATCAGGCGGATGAAGTGCACTTGGGTATGGATGGTGATTTCATATTTACATTGCCCCAATTAACCTATGAGGCGGACGGAAGAATCGTATTAAAAATTCATACGATGGTCGGCACATTGACCGTTGCGGATGTTCAGTTGCACGGTCGGGACACAAATAAACCCTCAGACCGTGACACTCTTTTGATTGAACTCAGTGCGGCCGCCGATCCATTTCTGGACGCAGTTTACAACTACATGAACGATGTCGTTTTTGCCAGCCCCAGCCTGAAAGATGGCGACTATGAGTTGATTCGCGGCGATGACGTGATTGTGCTGCAAAACGCCACCAGCCGCGTCATGATCGGCGGCGCGGGCAAATTCAAAAACATTTTTGACGCCGCCCGAACAGTTGAGGTTACTGAAAAACCATCTCCAAAACCTAGCGCAGCACAAAACCGGATGAGCCGGTTCAAGGACTTGATGCCGCTTTTTGAGCTGAGCGCTGCTTCCCCTGACAAAATTCAGACGGTCGTGGCTGAAGCGGCACAGAATATGCCGTTGTTTGAGATCGGATTTGAAAACACGTCCGCGCTAATCCAGGCCAGAATTGACGAGGCCGGGGCTGCTAAAAAGTCTGAGCCTATTTTTGTCCTGACCAGAAATCAATTTTCAAAGAAGAGGCCGACCGGCGTGACTCGGGCCAGGCTATCGTCGGGTTATTTTACGCGTCCGGGTTCTGCTGTTCCCGGCCAGGCCCAGCGCTTGTTCCGTGTGGTAGACGGGACTTACAATTGGGAAGTCTGGCCTGCGGTAAACCCTAAAAGTTCTGATCTCTTGGTCGCAACTTTCCAGCCGAATATTGTTTCCAATGTGCGTGTTTTTGAAGGAGATGAGACCCAAAAGCGCGAGGTCATCATCACGCTAAAAGAAATGGATGCAAAGCTGACTACGCTTTTGGCCGGAAGTCGTGAGCGCATGATTTCTCAACTCAATTTCACGCCCGAGCAAATTCGCTTTGAGCCGGGCCGTTTTATCGAGGTGGAGACCGACACCTACCTTTGGCGCGTTGAGGTTGCAGGCAAAGATTCCGGGGACACAATACCAACCATCCCTGTGTCATCCCCAAACACTACTACTTCGTCATCCCCGCGAAAGCGGGGACCCATCGTGCAGGCTGATGAATTCGCTATTCCTGCAGAGGCCGTTGCGGTTGCGGAAATATTCGACCTGTCGCTTGAGGGACCGCCAAAGTCTGAAGATATCCGTAGAGTTTTAAAGGGCACCGATTTTGAGAAGCAGGTGCGCAAAATGGCGAATATCAAAACTGTTACAGCGTCGTCACCGGCAAGCGGCGATAGAATGATTATTCGTAATGGAGAACATTATAAAAGGCTCAATGTCGGCGGCGGCTCTGCGAGTAATTTCAATATGAGCATCCCCCTGCCCGCTGTTTTTACGGGGGATAAAACTCCCGCTGTCGATATCGTCGTATGGGGCTTACGCGCTGGCCCAAAATCCAGTCATAAAATTTCATTTCAGATTTCAGGTTTTAGCGGACGCGAGTTGCAATTAGCCGAGCAGGCGGACCTGGCGGATTTTTCAATTCTGGCCCCGCCTGGCCAAACCCAACGCACCTATTTTTTCACCTTCAAAGATGTTGCCGGTGAAACAAAGAAGCGTCTAAAAGCCTTTGCTAAAAACGGACTGCCCGCGGATTGGCCGGTTGCGGACAGTCGTCTGGAGTTTGTGCCCGGCCGCGGGCTCATCATGCAGTTTGGCGATGTCAAATTTGTCATTCGCCTTGAGCCGGTAGAGGTCCGCGGCGCCGCCGATGTGCCGGCGCCGGCCGCTGCACCTGTAACACCGCCTGTGGCAGACCTGAGCGAATGGAAGTTAATCAGTAAGCAGGCGGAAGTGAGAGCGTTTCTGAGAAAAAGTCCGAACCTGCGGCCTACAGCGCCGGGTTTGTACGGTAACAATTCGACGAGCAGTTTTTTTGATGTATTGGTCACGATGCCGAGCGAGACGACAATCCAATATAAATTTCTGGGCGGTGGACACAGCCTGGAGCTCTCGAGTCCGGTTTCCGACGAGGGTTCCCCTCAGGATGTACTGTTGAGCTACAGCCGCAGCAGCGATCCCGCGAAATCTACAGAACGGATACCCCTTGGTTATCGGGGCATTGTGACAAAGGGAAATGACTGGAAAGTTGCACTCGCAAGCATTCCGGAAACTTTCATCGAGTTCCTGGAAGGCCAGGGCATCTTCCGTGCAATGCTCCGTCAAGTCATCCAGTGGCCGGAAAGTCAATCTGCTGCTGATTCCGGGGACACAATACGTAATTCACAAAACGAATTCAGTAAAGTGTCCCCGGAATTGGTCTCAACCGCTGCGGCGCCGGAATACACGCGCAGTGTTCTGGATTTTCTCCTCAGTGATAAACAGGGCAAGGTCACAAATGCGGAGATTGCAGGGATGTTGAAAGATTCAGACATGGTTCGTTTGATGAGCACTACGAAAGAGGGTGTTCAAATAGCGAAATCCGGAGAAACGGCTTTTAATTTTGCAGGCGTTACCGGAAAGATACTGACGCTGCGTCGGCAGATTGTTCCGAATAAAGCGGTTGGGGTGAAAGCGCCTGAAATCGGGGTGACGCTTACTTCGGAGCTTTTGAATTTGACGATTGGCAAGAGGGGGAGTTCTTTAGCACGCTGGAAAGGGATCAGTCAAGCCAACATTGGAATGAATCCGGAGACCGGCCGGCCTGAAATTTACGTGACGATGGTGTTTGATAATGCCGAGGTGCTTCAGTCCCAGATAGACCGTTTAGCTGAATTTAAGAAATTCCTCGACACCTTTGCAAGGGATTTTACCCAGTGGGATCCAAAAGGCGGCCTGACTCTGGATTCCGAAACTCTCAAACTCGTGGTGGAGTTTAAATTCACGGGGGGCGCTGCTGCCGCTTCAGCCGAAAAACCGATGGCGCCTGTTGCGGCAAATATGGCAGCGGTCATGACCATGCCCATGCGCGAAATCAAGACCGCACAGGAGATGAAGGAATGGCTGGACCCCCGTTTTGAGCTTGATCCCAGGCCGCAGTGGCGAGGGCCCGCTGCTTCCCAGTGGGTGGTTGAAAATGAATGGAATAATATTGCGCGTTCAATGACACCGGATCAAATGATTAACTGGTTCCGGCATGGCGCGGGAGATACTTACGCGATTTCAGCACTGACGATTTCAAAGGACAAAGGCATGAGCCTGAGTGTCGAGCTGCAGGACCGGCAAAATAAAACTCTGCCCCGAATTGAAATTCCGGTTAAAAAGGTGGAAGTATCCGAGGATGAAAGTGCGAGTTCTCTGGTGCGCATTGCCCTTGGAAAGCTGAATGCCATCGATGTACGCCAGCTGAGAGAACGCGGCATTGAGCTTGGAAAAATCACGGAATCTCTTCGGTCTGAGAATAGTCCTCAAAAACCCAATCAGCCGCTTGGCATGCGGTTTGTGGTGACGGCGGAATCGGCGCCCGAGCCTGCATTTGTCCCCGGGAAGTCGCAGGAGCTTTGGGGCCGAGAAGATTTTAAGGGATTGCTCACTGCATTGGGTGCCGTTGAGCGCGATCGTTTCAATTCGCAATGGGTCTTTGAAAGTGAGGGAATTACGCTGGCCTCGAAAGATCAGGCGACGCCATGGCTGAGAGTCAAACTGCCTCTTAGGACGGACATTGGGTATGTCACGCTCAATTTTGATGTTGCGGATGATAATTTGGCGGGAGCTTCTTTGAATATCCGGCTGCCCGATGGAGCAGCGGCTGAAGACGGCTATTTGCGTCTGCCGGTCAAAACGACTGATTTGTTAAAACGTCCGGATGGCACTCGCCGGCTGGTGGTATGGCTCGAGGGCCTGGATGCTGAAACTCGCGAGCGCATGCGGGTGCGCGGCATTGAGATCGGCAGGCCTGTGGATTTAGTGGCTGGACCCTCGGCCAAAAATAATCCTTTGGCACCGCTTGGCATGCCGGTCGTATTCCTCGATGCGAATTCGTCGTCATTGCGAGGAGTTCCCGTAGGGAACGACGAAGCAATCCAAAAGATTGCCGCGGCCCCTTCGGGACCTCGCAATGACGAAGGTGTTAAAAAATTGTCATTGCGAGGAGCCTCAGGCGACGAAGCAATCTCAGACACTTCGTTAAAACCCATTGAGTCCCAAGATGATTTGATCCGCTTCTTGAACGGCCATCCTGAAATTGCGCGTATTCCGCAGGGGAATGATGCGACGTGGGTTTTAAAGAAAGATGAACAGGTGATTGTAGCCAAATATCGCAGCAAAACAATCGATCTCGCCCTGGGCTTGCGGAATAAGGGACGGGGGGGCGATTTTATTACCAGGCTAACGATCCATGCCAACGATGAGAGTGAGCTTGCGGTGTCTCTGCCTGATTCGCCCAGCGAGGAGCCGCAAGCACTCCCGTTTGAAAAATTATTTGTGCCCTCGGCGGCGGATGCGCCGCTTCAATTTGCTTTCAAAATTTCAGCGAATCCCTTGAAAGACTCCAGCGCGGTTGGCCGGGACGTGAAGATTTTTTCCGGGATCCCGTTTATCCGCAGCCCGGAAATGATTTATCTTGGGCAGGTCAACCCGCCCGACATCGCCACCGTTTTTCTCTGGGGCCCAACCGGCGAGGCCATGCTTGCTCGCGCCACCGTGCCTGTGGGGGCCGGTTCTTCGGCAATCCCCCCTGTGTCATCCCCGCCCTCGTCAGGAGACGAGGACAGTCATGTGCGCAACACTGATGGTGTTGCGTCATTCAGGCAATCTTCTAGCGGGGATCCATCTGCAAAAGGGATAAAAGCGACACTGACCGCCTCCACAGCACTGGAACAATGGGATGAAATGGGCCGCGCCGTGTTTGAAAAATGGGGCTGGCAGCGCCGCGATTTTTTAGGCGTGATTCAGTTTATGCACCCGACACTGGGGAGTTATGCCCAATTTAGTCCTCCTGAAAAGGCTGATGAACTTGCCGGCCGTTTAACTTTATCAAGCACCATTCGGTTGACTCCTTCGCGTATTGTTAAAAGCTTCGTAGATATCTGGACCGGTCAGAGCGAAAAGTCGGAATCTGTAGCCGTGATCCGATTTCGGAATGCGCAAAATGGCATGCAGGCTTGGCGCATCACACAAGAGGGTGCTTTTGAGATGTATGACCTCAGTGCGGACGGCGGTAAGCAAAAATGGGCGGGTCTTATAAGAGATTTTAAATTAAAACTCGTGTATGCCGCACCAAAAGCACAGACAACGGTGAGCGATGAGGGCACAGCGGGGAATCCGCCAACGAATACTCCACCGACGGATGCTCAGACTCCAACGAATGTGGCGCAAGCGTTTCTTGACTTTGCGTTTGCGCGTACGTCGGCTCAAAGAATGATAACAGGAAGAGACGTCCGCTTCTTTACCGACGCGATTTTGATCGGCCAGATGATCGGTTTCGAGCGCGCGGGCAATGGGCCTTTCACGGATGAAATGATCTACGAGGTGATGCAACGTCTCAATAGCCCAGACTATACAAACCGTTTGAGTCAACCCGACACGAGTTCAGCAGCAATTTTGGCGCGTGCCCGCGAAATTCTTTCTGCGGTGACGGCGGCGCGCAGCGAGTTGCGGCAGAAAATAGGTGCCGCTGTTCTGGCAGGGCCCTTCGCCATTACCTCATCACTGCCTGTGAATTTTTTCAGTGGTGTGTCATCCCTGCTCTCGTCAGGAGACGAGGACAGTCATGTACGCAACACTGATGGTGTTGCGTCATTCTCGCCAACCACCCCTGCGTCATCCCCGCCAATCGCCGTTTCGTCATCCTCGCGGAAGCGAGGATCAACAGACACAGATCCCCGCGTCCGCGGGAATGACGAGGGAAGGAATGCGGGAACGACACGAGAAAAATCTACCGTCCGTTCCGAAATGCGCACAACGCCCGCGGACGCACCTGCCCCTGAAATAGCCGCCTTCCCGGGTCTTGTGATCAAGCGAACTTACGATGCCGGCGGAACAGAGGTCTTGAAGGACGAAGTTACATTCTTTATTGAAAAGGATGGCTGGATTTTTGAGATTCAAATGGCGCAGGGCACAGGCATTGATTCAGAGCTTAAAATTCGTAAAGCCCGTAAAGAAGAGTTTAAACCGGACAATCCTGCAGCCGGCGAAATCTTCCCTGCAGAGCGCTATTTTGGAAAAATCTTTGATTTTGGCGAAGGCAATGGTGATGGCAGTACTCCACTGATACTTCAAGGGATCTTAAAACGGGAGTTTGAAAAGGCTGGCTTTTTGCCGGAACCCAATGATCTCGGCGTGTATCTCGGTCAGTTTGCCGATATCCGGCCCGCCGGTCTTGAGCTCATCGGTGACAATCCGCCCGCTTATGAAATTAACTTTAAGACCGCCAAAGATTCAGAGGCGCTGCCCGTATTGACGGATGGCGAACCGCTCGGCCCGTTTGATTTACCGCCGGATGCGCATGAACTCACACCTTTGCTTCCGGTGAAATCAGGCGATGTGTTGACGAAACAAGCCGCTGCGGAATTCCTGAAAGGCTCCGGGTTTACTCCCCACAGCGCCGACTTACCTTCGGAGATTGGTTTGGAGGATGAGGTTGCGAAAAAGGGCGTATTCGTCACAGTGGAGAAGGATAACGCAAATAACTTTCGTTCTCTTAGCCTCTGGAAGGGGTTCGAAACACAGCCTTACATTGTGGTGCTCAAAGGCCACGGCTTTTGGGGGCACATGACCGCCTTGCGACTTGATTTGATTGATACTGGAAACGTACCTGTCGACATTCCTCCGCTGCAGCTCGCCAACTTCAGAGTGGATCCGGTTGTTTATCTCGCGCACGACAAAGCAGAAAATAAACCAGTTCTTTTCATCAAGCTTGAGAACTTGAACGCAGATAATAAATTTCGCTTAAAAGATTTCGCGGATCTTGCGTTCGAACGCACCAAGGATCCCGCAATTCAATCACTGGTGCGTTTTGACAGAGATCACGGTCTTTTTATTGACAACAAGGATTTCCGCATTGTGATTAGCTATGAGGATGCAGGCGAAGGGGAGAGCGGGGAAGAAGTCACAAGCGACAAGGCACAAGACACAAGTAAGTCCAACGAGCAGGTCGAGCAGGTGACGGACACCCAAGAAGGGACAGACGCGCCATTACCACTTGGTACCTTAGTCGCAACCGACGAATTCGCGGTGCCTAAAGACGCGCATGATCTGACAGCGCATGTAACCCAAGTCAGAAATCTCGAGTTGAAGAAAAATTCCGTGCCGGAAGCTTTCAAGGACACGTCCTACAAGGTCAAAATGGGCAATTGGACCGACAAAAACGGCGGAGTTTTTGTCGCGAAACGAGAAGGCCCGGAATTTACCCATCCTCATTTAAGAGTACAGATTGATAAAAATTTCGCGGGGCCGGATCAACGACGTGTTTTTTGGGATATGTCGCAGTCCTTGGTAATGCCGGCGAATCCGAAAGAGATGAACAATGATGCCCTGGACATCTCTTTCGGAATGAGTGCCCAGAAAGCTGACGGCGATAAAAAAATCAAGGCAGAACTCGATCTTTTGATGAATTGGCACAATAGCGAAGTAAAGAAAAGTATGGGGTATGTGGGAAAAAAAGTGCTATTGGGCAGCCCGTCTCAAATAACCGGATGGCACCTGGTCGAGGGGCAGGGCACGAACCGGTCTGAAATCTATATCACGCTGGCCAAAGAAACGGCGTCTGTGAAAAAGGCGCTGAAGAAACTACTGACCGAAGATTTTGTTACGCGCTACAAGCTCACTGAAAATGAGATCCGCTATGTGGATGGCAAAGGCTTCATTCTCGATCATCCTAAACTCAAGCTCGTCATTCGCTTCAATTCCGGGGACACAATACCTAATTCAGAAATTGAACAGGCAGGCATGGCTCCTGAGTTTAACCGCGGCACGATTGTAAGGTTGAAAGATCGTCCCGGTGATATGTTCATGGTGTCGGAAACCTCGGGTGACGAAGTAAAGGCCATTCACCTTTGGGGCAAGCGGGAAGGATTGAACTGGCTGCCCGATGAGATTGAAACTCTTTCTGCGGCTGATCTTGAAAAAGCGCCCCTGGGCCCTGAGGGCTTCAGATTTCGCTTCCATGAACCGCTTCAATTGCAATTTAGCGAAAAACACGTGCAGGCCCTTCGCGATTCTGGAGCCTACAGCCCTGAGGAATTAGCAAAAATCGATACAGAAAAATGGTATGACGTTGCTTTTTATGCGGCGGATATGGGGGCTTACAACCTGTTATTAATTGACCCGCCGGCCGTTGACAAAAAGGGAACCCCGCTTCGTCGTTGGCAAGTAGCTTTCAATTCCCCGTATCTGCGCCGTCCGCCGGAAGAAGTCACAAGTGACAAGACACAAGACACAAGTAAACCCAGCGAGCAGGTATCAAACACCGAAAAAGGGACAGATGCGCCATTATCTCCTCCCGTGTCATCCCCGCAAAAGCGGGGATCCATAGAGCAGGAAAAAGCCGCTCTCATCGAACCACTGACGGTTCCGGGTATCAAAGGAAAATTGAAAGCGGCAGGCATTAAACCGCGTTTTACGGGAGATAAACCCTTTTATCTCGAATCCACAGAAATCATGTGGCCCGATCCCGTAAGTCGCAACAAAGCTACGTTTTGGCTCTACCTGCCGCGGTCCAAAAGCGCACGAGTAGCGCGCGGGATTACTGCCTACGTGACAGGAAGTGCTAAAAACGGTGTTCGGATGCACTTTGAGTTAACCAGGAAGGATCTGAGAACGGCAAACCAGGACTTTCGGCTGGATTTGGAGCATAGATTCCCAGAAACCACGGTGGGCCTTGTTGCATTTGACGCAATCAAGGCAAAAAAAGGCGGCATGATCGACCTGGTTTTTACCGTAGATTCTTTGCCCCAAGATATCCGGGACAAATTGGTGGAACTTGGCGTTAAGCCAGGAAAGAAAATTCAATTGGATGACGGCAACGGGAACCCGATTCCGGTTAATTTTGTCATCAAACGGGCTGTTAAAACTAAGCCAGATGTAGGGGCTGGTTCTCCGCCTACGGCGGATCCGCCTAAGGCGGACAAACCGGCCCGCGAAACCTCGGCAGATTCAGAGATTGCTTCGTCGCCTGCAGCTCCTCGCAATGACGTGGGGGGGGTAGCCCCGCTCAAAGCATCATTGGCGAACGAGTTTGCCGTTTCGGACCAGGCGGCGGATATTACGCGCGTCTTCCGCATGCCGAATTCTCAAGACCGCGTTATGGAAAAAGCCCAGGAAGAGATTTTTAATCCGCTGGGCTATGAAGTGTTCCGACGTGCCGGAAATGTTCTATCCCATCCCAAAGGACAAACCGCTAAAAACTTTATATTTGAGGCGAATGTTTCCGTGGCGAGAGATACCCTGGCCGGTATGCTCAATGAGGGGAGTCACTACATCCACTTCGAACAAGAAGCGGGTCAATCGCGATTGGTCACCTATGTAGTCGATGCTAGTAGCCGTGTTAAGGTGGATCTTGCTTCCGTCAATCTTGGGGCGTCCAGAAATTTATCTGCGGTTAAAATCATTCCTGAAGGTAAGAAACAACGCCGCGAACTTTATGTGGTTTTGAAAGAACTTCCTGAAAGTTTTGAAGAGGAAATTCAAGCGTTGATGGCCCCGGGTTTTCTCGGCTATGAAATTCCAGCGGATGCTATGCGCTATGTGCCTGGTCTTGGATTTATGCTGGATCTTCCCGAATTAAAGTTTGTCGTACGTGTTGAGCGTGAAGATGTTTCTGTAGGGGCCGGTTCGCAACCGGCCCGTGAGACCTCGGACAATGCCGGGCAGGTCACGGACCTGCCCCTACAACAAAACGATTCTCTTGCCGCCGCGGAGGCTTTGCTAGCCATTCCCCAGGGCGCTAAAGACGCGACCCCGCTGCTGAACCTGCCGCATCAGGAGAGGAAGCTGACAGTTGCGGCCGTCAAACCGCTTGTTTGGCCGGGAAGTTTCAGTTTTCTTAGAAAATCGAATATTCCCCAAGTGAACGTTTTTAAGGATCAGAAACAAAAGCAAAAACTGCTGGAAGTGGTGCAGACACTGAAAGCATATGGTTGGGTTTCAATCCCTCAGAGGTTGGAGCCTGCGGGTCCTTTTTTCAGTTTGCAAATGCACAGCAACACCTGGATCGGACAGTTAAGCGCCGCTGATTCGATAGGAGCAACAGCCGAAGCGGAGTTTGATTTATTTCACAAGCCTGAAACCGGCAGTCTGCATATCGGAACGGAGAGTAAGAGCGGTCGCCCCACCATGCATTTCACCTTGCGGGGGATGCCGGTGAAGAGTTTCAATGGGCAAATGAATGGGTTTATGAAAGAGCTTAGGGCATTTGAGAAACAGTCGCCGGGCATTCAAAAATATTTTACCTTTGTCAAAGACCGCGGCCTGATCTTTGATCATCCCGATAAGCTCGTGGTCATTCGTCTTGATAACGATGGCGAAAGTGTCGCAGCCATGACGCCCGACCTGCTGACCGATTACGATGAAATCGGACAGGTGCTGGTCGACCAAGGTGGTTATCAGCGAGGCGAAGATGATGTGAGGGGCAAAACGACTGTAATTCGCAGAGCCCAAAAAAGCAAAACGCAATACGCCTATTGGGAGAGCAGCAATACGCCAGGGCAGCATTTTCACTTTTTCGGAAATGTCAGAGGCAAAAAACAACAAGTTTGGATTACTTTACCGGGTGGTGAAACACCGGCGGGCAGTATTTCGATTTCTAATCTCAATAGCAAGGGCGAAAGAGAGGATAACAGCGATAAGCTGATTTTAGCCGGTTTTCAGGGGGTGAAAATTGATGCGGCTGGAAAAAATAAAATATTCAATTTTTACTTTGAGAAAGCTTTTTGGCAATTGTGGATTGAAGGGGATTTGGCCCTTTGTCAGGATCTTTTAGAGGGCGTTTTAACGAATGGGGATCGTTACCGTATTCATGTGGCCAATGAAGACGATGTGAAAACAGCTTTTGGCCTTGTGCCGGAGCCGGAAGACAAGCCCTTGAGCGGCGCATTTCGCAGTATTCCGGCGTCAGAATTACAAGGCAAAGTCTATCGGCCTTTCGAGTTCATTGTGGCCGGCCGTGGACGTCTCACAGGTCAAGAACAAAACCCTCCGGAAATTATACAGTCAATCAACTTTTGGGGGCCAGGGGAAATCGGTCAAATTTCTCCCGCAAAAGTGGGAGCCAGGCTCAGAATTCAAGTGGGTAAAAATAAAAATGCTTTGCGGGCCGAAGCGTTTACTTTCGATGTAGAGGAATGGCCCGGTGGGCCTGGAGCCTCTCCGCCAGTGACGCACTTTAAGCTCACCCAAGGCGATGGAGTTGTTCTCGCGGCGGCTGGAATATCTCGAGTCATTGCGGGTGAAGACAATGCTGTTTTGGGTTTCCGTAATTTCAAAAATAGATTTTTAGCCGTGTATGCCAAACCGGAACTTGTTCAAAAAGTATTCTCCGATTTTGGAACCACTGTTTTTGTGGTACCCGCCGGCAACCCCAATGCCTTAACCATCCAGTTCATCGCCGTGACGGGGGAAGAAGGGGAAAGGGGAAAGGAAAAAGGGGAAAGCGAGCGTATAGTCGTGAGCGGCGAGGGGGAAGGGAAAGAAACCGGCGAAGAAGAAGTGCAGGTGCCAGGGGCAACGCCTAAAGCGGTGCTCATCACGACACCGCAATACAAGGATGTCAAAGACCTCTTGCGCCTTGATATTCGTGATGGAAATGAAAAACGGAAAATCAAAAGGGCGCTTGCCGGCACAGGCTACCAGTTCGACAAATCGCCTGACTACAAGGATAAGAGTTCTAAAGTTGATTCGCTGGTAGCTCATGCACCCGCGAACCCCCGGGATCAAGTTTTTGAATGGATCAATACGGGTGGCGAATCCATTAACGAGGTGAATGGATGGCTTACGCCAACTTTTGGAATTGATATTTTTAACGTCATGAGCACTAGCAAAACCCGGCCCACAAAACGCATCGGTTTGAGCTATACCAGCATCACAAAAGATTCGGCAACAGAATCCAGCGGATCTTTGAGTGATGGCA
>JAHFHB010000012.1 GCA_023247135.1 Candidatus Omnitrophota bacterium | reverse complement strand
TAAGATGGTCCCCCACGCTGTTTTCAATTTCTTTCAAAGCATCCGCAGTCACCATAGCCTGAAAGCCCTTGACCCCCGAAGCATCAACCAGCCCCTTCTTGAAAACTTTAATCCAAAATCCGGGCGAACCATTCGGAACCGTTAATCCATTGGTAAACGACCGCATTTCAGATTTGGCGATGGGAATAACGGCTAGCCTCCGTTGTTCGATAGCACTACCCACCTCTGGACTTAAAACAATTGCATAACTTTCGACCCGAGTCCCTGACACCCAACCATCAAATTCTTTACCACGGTAGACATTACTTCCAACTTTCTTCGGGTTTGTTAATGCAGACCCAACGAGCGTGGTTCCTCTCACGACCTTCACACCGCTTTCTTTCAAACTCTGAAATGCTTGTTGTTGGAGCTTCGTCGCTAAGCCTTGCCCTCGAACAGATGAATGCACGACAATATCAAGCAAAAACATGTCAGCCCCCGCCAAAGATAGTTCCGGATAACCAAATTCAGGATCCTTGGGCTGTTCACCGGCTTTCAAAATATGGCGATCTTTGACCTCAGGCCGTTGTTGCCAATAAAGTTGCGCCATATCATCGGCCGACGCGAACGTCAGTTTTGCAAGCACCTCGCCGGTTTCTTTGTCTGTCACAATTAGCGCCATCGGTTTGCTTGCTTGCCGGAGCACATTGAATTCATTAGCTAAAATGTCTTGTGCTTGCTCTCTCGCATAACGTTTTTTTTGTTCTTCGCCGGTAAATGTTTTACCTGTCCCCTCATACTCCACAAACTGGTCATCAATCATCAGCGCCATCAGTTTTTCATAGTAGGGTCCCTGAGGATCAAAATAAGCTTGAATGCTTTTGACATCCGATATCAATTCCACTACATCGCCCACAAGGACGTTCATCCCCCGCATTTCGGATTTGGCGGTTTGCCCGGCGGCCGAAAAAGCCTGTTGACCAGACTCGGCTAAAGCAGCTGCGGTAGCAGCGTGCTCAAGGTGGTTAGCAACATAAGTCGACTGATCATTCGTAGATTCCCCTGGGGTCGTAGTATTCGGAGGGTGCGTGTGCCCCATCTGGCTGGCGAGCCTTGAAAAAATGGGCGGCATCGCAATCCCATTGGGTGTTCCGCGCATCACAAAAACCAAAGCCCCTTTCGTCAATAGACCAGTCTCGCCAAGTTTTTGCTCTACCGATTTTTGTACATCGATAACACCCTCCCCCCGATAGAAAGTCAGCTCCAACCGGGACTGGTTCAACTGAGCCATAAATTCATAGCGATGATCGGACAACTGCCAATTTCCAGGTTCCGGGACTACCGCAAACAAAAGCTCATCTCCAAAGTTAATATACTTTTCGAACTGCTGCGCATCCTCAAAAGTACCAAAAGCAACAATCTCTCCTGTGCTCTCCGGATAGACAGCAGGCTGCCCTTGATAGTGCTGAAAAAAATCAGTCAGTGTTTGCCGAGCTGATTCTGGGAACTGTTCTGGAAAGCGGTTTTGCAGCGCCAACAGAGCATAAAAAGCCGCCATTTGTTCAGCCGTCGGCTTATCACGAGCGGATAACTCTCTTGCCAAAAGCGGCAAAACCCGACTCAAATCGTTCTCAGTAGAAGTTTCAGCAAGCGCTTGAAATGCCGCACTGCGCGGATTCTTATCCGTCTCTGTGGAAAGGGCTTGTAAAATAAAATCAGTATCTGAGGCTGTCCCCAGGTGTCCAAAACTCTGGAGAACCAGAGCGCGGCCATCCGTGCTTTGAGAATAGGCTTCGTAAACTTTCTTCAAGTATGGCGACGATGCGGGGTCACCGATCCACCCAAGAATGGGGGCAATACTTCCTTGAAAATCCGGATCTAGGACTTTGCCATGAGGCATTTCCAATGCCTGTTTCCCGAATGTTTGAAAAGCAAGCATCACTGATCCTCTCACCTCCCGGCTGCCTTTCTGCGAACTCAAATAGGGGAAAAGAGCCTCCGCAACGGCAAACCCTCCCTGCTCCGCGATCAACGCAATAAACTCCCGAACTCTCGGATGCTCAAGAAACTGGGGCAGCAGCGCAAGCATCGCCGTACTCGCTTCTGGAATACTAATTCCTTTGGATGCGGGAATAAGAATAGAAAGAGCGGTTGTCACCGCAGGTTCACGCGCATACCACGCTGCATCAATTTTTTTTAGTCCCGCAACCGCTTTAGCTTGTGCATCCCAGGCGCGCACCAAGGCTTGCGGGTCCTTCAATGCGGCCTCATGAAGTCTTGAAACAAAACCATTGAAAGCTTCATCTGTCGAAATGGTGGCTCTCGTCGCGAAAAAATTTTTCAATATACTGCCAACCGTCTCAGTATCGCCGCCCCGCATTTCGGACCTGCCCGCCGGAGCAGCGGCGGAGGCGGGGTTGGCGGTCTCGGCACCGGATGTTTCAGGCTGAGCGGGAAGCGCAACATTTTCAGGAACGGCCACGCCGCTGCCCGACAAGCCCAGACTTGCTGCACTAATCGCGGGCGTTCCGGGACTTGCACTTGCAACCACCAGCGTCTGCGTCATAGAAGGCTGAAAGAGTTTGGCGATGTTGGGGGCGGTGAATTGGCCCTGGGCATCCAGCTTCTTCAGGTCTTCGAGGAATTTATCCACCTGCGCCAGACGTTTTTGAATGGCTTTTTCTTTTTCATCGCCGCTGAGTTCGTCGATGAAGCGCGTGTATTCCCCCGCCTTCTCGACGCGGCCTTCGTCGGAAAGGTCGCGGATGATTTGGTCGCGCCAATTTTTCAGAAGGGAAGGGGATGTGCCAGAAATTCCAAGCAGACGGTCGCGCGTACCGCGGATGAAGGCGTTGTACAAATTGACCTTGCCATTTTCAACTTCAAAATATTTTTTCCATGAAAAGTTACCGCGCATTTGCGCCCGGTAGCTGCTCTCGGCCGGCAGGTTCTTGATCGCGGGCATGACCAGCGCATACGAAATGCCCTTCGTCTTCAGCAGGCTGCAAAGTCCGTGCGCATGAAAACCGCCAGCCACCATCACGGCCGCGCGGCCAGCCGTTTTCCCCTGATCCATTTGCGCTTTCAAATTTTTGAGGAAGATCTCGTCGCGCTTTTCGGAGTTTTCGTAAAATTCAAAGTGCGGTTCAAACAGCGCATCGAGCGAAGTCATTTTTTGCCCGTCGATTTTCCAGCTGCCGGCCTCGCGCATCTGCTGAAGTTCCATCCAGTCCTCATGGCTGACTTCCAGCCTGGCCATTTTTTCAGCCAGCCACAGGCGGCGGTCGCGCCGGTCCAGCTCGCGGTCCTGCTCGTTTTGGAAAAGCGCGGCTTTGACGCTTTGGGCGTAGCGTTCAAAGTCGCCGAAAATTTTCATCCCCTCAATGTCGCGGACTCTCTTTTCTTTTCGCACAAGCCCAAGCAGTTGATCGCTGACTTGAATCGCAATTTTAGCTTTAGCGGCGGTGTCTTTGATCACCAGCGCAAAGGCTTCGGCGCTGATCTGCGAGGTTTGAAATTGCTGTTTTTTATTCTGGAATTCGCTTTGTAAGGCCTTTGTTTCTGCAGAAGATGTAGCCGTTTTAAAATAATTCTCAACCTTGTTTGCGAGAGCCCGCACTTCCGTAGTCGAATCTTTTCCGCCGCCCGGCGTGTCTTTCTTGCCCTGCTCCAGCAATAACGCCAGTTCCGAACCTTGTTCGGGGGCCTTGATGGCCGCCAGCACTTCCAGTGTTTTAAGAAAATCATTCTGATTCGCCCGAAAATCAAGCAGGGCTTTATCCACGGTTTTCAGGGATGCAGAGTAATGCGCTTGCTTGTCGGCCTCAAGCTGTGTTTTGAGCGGCGCCAGCGCGGCAAAAACCTCAGCTTCTTTTTGCATGGCCGCAAGATAAAGCCCGAGCGCCTCTTCGTAAACCGGCCAATCTTCCATGCCCTGAAAATTCAGGTGCGACCCAGCCGCGGAATTGTCTTCATTCTTGATGCCTGAAATGGCGGCGGCCGTACCGCCGGCCAACTCGCCCTGGTCGAAATACTCGCCCAGCACTTTATTCAGGCGGTCTTTATCCGGAAAACTTTTGAGCATGCGCGCATCGAGCGGGGTCGAGGCGCCCTCGAGCGCAATCAGGTTCACACCGTATTGTTTGTAAAAATAGAGAATGGCTTTGCGAATACTACGCTGGGCATCGGGAATGGCATGCGCGTCTTGCACCACGATCACGCGCTCTTTGGAACTGCCCGTAAAATAATCGTCGATCTTGCCAAGCTCCGCAGGAATAAGTACGGTCGAAAAATCTGCGGGGAGCGTCACAGGTGCTGCGGGAGAAATCTCAGCTGCGTGAGCGGATTTAGCGGGGAAAAATCCCAGCGTGAACGTGAAGGCAACACACGTTAAAAAAGCCGTCCAGCGCCGTGCGGTTTTTTCAGTAGTTTTTTTGATGCTGTTTATTCTTTGCACGATCAGCATTCACTCCTGTCTGCCGTCTTTTTTACTTTAGAAGGTTTAGAAGGTGCCATTTAGAAGGTGCCAGGTACCCTCACGAATTCCCCGGTGAGGGTACCTGGCACCTTCCTGCCTGGCGCAAGACGGTTTAACCGCTTACGAATAAAAGATAACATATAAAAGTTCTAAATAAAGAGCTTGCGAATACAAAAGCTAGTTATTGCTATTCAATGCAAACACATTTCGAGCGGATAAGATGAGGGCTCTCAGGCAGTTCTATCTTGTTTAAAACGAATGGGTTAAGCAGATTATAGACATACGGAAACTCTGCAGTCTCCTCTCGTCATCCTCCGGCTTGACCGGAGGATCCATGGATTCCCGCTTCCGCGGGAATGACGCAACACTAATTTAGGCGCGGGCTTTTTCGGAGGCGATCAGAAAGGGGTTTTCGCCAGGCAGGGCGTGTTTGGGATTAAAAAGCGGCACGAGGAATTTTGTGCCGCGTTCTTCCAGATGGCTGATTTTTTTGATGATTTCACGGGCAAAATTCCAGGCGAAGATCACAACGTAATCCGCAGGCGCTTCATTCAAATGACTGCTGGGAACAATCGGAATATGCGCCCCCGGAATAAAACGGCCCTGTTTAAGCGGGTTATCGTCCACGACATAATCCAGATCCTTGGGGGTCATCCCGTAAAAATTACAAAGCGTACTGGCTTTGGCCGGGGCGCCATAGCCGCAAATGGATTTGCCCTCGTGTTTGAGGCGGCGGATGAGCGCCGTAAAATCCTCTTTTACTTTTAAAACTTTCGCAGCAAACGCCTGATAGGTTGCAAGCTCGGCATGTTTTTCTTTTTTCTCGCGTTCTAAAAATTTTCCCACCACTGCGGCCACCGGCCGGCGCCCTTTTTGTTTTTGCATAAATACCCGCAGCGAGCCGCCGTGCGATGAAACTTCGCGGATGTCAAAAATCTGAAAACCGAAACGCTCGGCCACAAATGTCAGAGGTGTTACCCCGATATAGGACAGGTGCTCGTGATACGTCATGTCAAACAAGAGTTCATCCAGCATCGTCCCCAGATAAGGAAACTCGATGACGAAAAACCCATCGTCCGTCAGAAGGTTAAAAACATTTTTCAGCACGCTCTGGATGTCATCGATATGCGCGAAAACGTTGTTACCGCTCACAACGCTTGCCGGGCCGAACCTTTTTAAAATCTCCTCCACAGAGTCCTTATTAAAAAAATGATTCAGGGTGGTAAGCCCCTGTTTATTGGCTTCTTCGGCGAGATTTTTTGCGGGGTCCACACCGCAAATCCGCATGCCCTCGCGCTGGTAGCAGGCCAGCAGAAGCCCGTCGTTACTACCAAGATCCACCGCCAGCGGGCTCGTGCCCTTGAGCCGCGCACGCACGTCTTTGGCATAATCTGCGAAATGCTCCTGAAAAGTTTTGGTCGTGGAGCTCACATAAAGGTAATGCGAGAACATGAGTTCCGGCGGGACGACATGCGAGAGCTGGACTAAACCGCATTTTTCGCAAAAAACCAGAGAGAGCGGGCAGGCAAATTCAGGGACCGTCAAATCTTCTTTGCGCGGCAGATTATTGGCGAGCGGCATACTGCCGAGCTCCAGGAAAGGCGCGGCCAGCGGCGCGTCACAGTAGCGGCAAGTGGATTTTTTGTAATCGAGCATAATTTCTTTCACGCAGAAGGTGCCAGGTACCCTCACCGGGGAATTCGTGAGGGTACCTGGCACCTTCTGCAATAGTTTGTCATGCGGCTCACATTCCAGGCAGCGGCGTAATTGCGCTGATTTTCCCGTACCGGATCATGATCGCGGCGCCATTGTCCACGGGAAGTTTTCCATCGACGATTTCAATAATTTTGTCCGCGACGAATTCGGGGCTTTGCTGCTTCGCAGCATCTTCGGCGCCGAAAAGGCCGCGGCGCATTTCCGTATTCATGCCGCCCGGACAAACGGTCACGGCCCAAAACTTGGAATCTGCATTTTCCTTGACCGCGGCCTGAGTCAGAGCGATCACGCCGAACTTGGCGGCTGAATAAGCGGCCAGTTTCGGGACCGCGCGCGTTCCAGCCATGGAGGAAATGTTGATCAACTGTCCGCGGCCTTCTTTTTTGAACGTTCTCAGCGCGTATTTGGTCACAAGAAAAACACTGCGCAGATTCTGAGTTATGTGGCGATCGAACTCTTCGGCCGGAGTCTTATCGATGGTTTCAAGGCGGCCGCCATATCCGGCATTGTTAATGACCAGGCTGAGCGGAGCTTGCCGTGAGATTTTTTGAAAAAGCGCCTTGACGGCGCTTTCATCCGTGACATCGCAGGCAAGCCAGGTGACAAGTTCTTTATTTTGAATCCGTGCCAGTGCCTGTTTCCAGTGCCGCTGCGTGCGGCTGACCGCGAAAACGCGCACGCCCGCGGCTGCGAATCTCTCCGTTAAAGCCAGCCCCAGGCCCCGGCTTGCGCCGGTGATTAATACGGATTCAATATTCATGTTTTTTATTGAATTGTAGGGGCGGGTTCATAACCCGCCCAAATCAAAGGGCCGGTTTAGAACCGGCCCCTACAAAATTGGTTTCAGCTCTTGCCCAATTTAAGGACTTTGTTGAGGTAACCCTGGATGACGGGAAACGCAAGTGTGTCATCCTCATATTTTCCCTCTTCACGCAGGCGCGTGGAAAAAGCCAGAAATACTGAGTCCTCGGTAAACTTCTGGGCATGTGCCACCAGGGGCGGCGTCTTGACGATATCACCCGGTTTCACATCAATTTTCAAGACGTCATCCGGATCCTCGATCGGGCAGGAATAGCTTTCGTAGGCTCCGCTGACCAGGTAAATGTACTGCAGGTCCTGCTTGTGGTAGTGGTTGGCGCGCACACTGCCTTTTTTGGAAGTGATCAGGGCCACATGGCCGATTTGGCCCTCAAAAAGATTATGAATTTCTCCGCGGGCATCCACGAAAGCAGGATCAATGTGACGGACAGTTTCGAGTTCCATAAAAATTCCCTTTCGTTATTTTGTGTCACTCACCGCACTTTTCAGGAGAAAAGTACAGGTCGTGACCGCTGCTGTTAGCAGCGAGTCACTCACCGCACTTTTCAGGAGAAAAGTACAGGTCGTGACCGCTGCTGTTAGCAGCGAGTCACTCACCGCCCCTGCCGGAGGCACGGACGGTTCATGCGCGCCGGTGTTACCGGCGCGTCATTCTCCGCAAAACCAGCGGATGGTCCGGGTCAGGCCTTCGGCCAAACTATAGCGCGGTTTGAAACCTGTGCGCGCGATCAGCTTCGAAATGTCCGGACAGCGCCGCTTGGGATCCGAAGTCGCATAAACGGCGTGCGGCGGATCAATGTTGACGACTTCCACAGCGTGAGGCATAGCTTTGGCAACCATCAGCGCGAGATCGCGCACTGAAACTTCAGGGCCAGGCGTTCCCACATTGAACGATTCTCCGTTTTCTTCCGAGAACAAGAGCCGGAAAATCGCTTCGATCTCATCGTTGATGTAGCAAAAGGAACGCGTATTGCGGCCATGCCCGTGAATCGGCAGAGGCTCTTTACGCAGGGCATGTTCGATAAAATTGGGCAGTACACGAAAATCATCCGGCCGGATACCGGGCCCGTACACATTGAACGGCCGTATGATTTTGACGGGCACATTGTAAACACGCCAAAAAGCCAGTGACATGGTTTCGCCAAAACGCTTGGATTCGTCGTAACACGAGCGCGGCCCCGTAATCGACACATTGCCGTGATAGGTTTCGGGCGTCGGCACGCATTTGGGGTCGGGATCTCCGTAAACTTCACTGGAGCTCATGAAAATAAAACTCTTCACGCGCTTCTTGTAAGCCAGCTCCAGCATATTGCGCGTTCCGATCGTGCCCACATCCATCGTTTCAATCGGGTACTTGGTGTAATAGACGGGCGAGGCAATCCCGGCGGCATGGATGATGTAGTCGATCTCCTCATCCGTTTCGAAAGGCTTGATCACATCATGGCGGTGAAAGGACAGGTTTTTATCCGAAATCACTTGCTGTTGATAACCCGTCACGAAATTATCCAGAAGAAGCGCACGCGCCGGCGTCTTAAGCACTTCCTCATTCAGGTGCTTGAGCAAATGCACCATGTAACGCCCCAAAAAGCCAAACGCGCCGGTGATTAAAAAAGTTTTGCCGGCAAACGCCTTATGGAAGGGTTTCAGATTGCGCGCCAGGTTACGGATGTCTTCGGCGATGACCTTGGACTCCGCCAGTTTCTCCACGTTGTCGCGCTCCTGCTTGCGGATCGCCGCCACCGGCACGCCGATTTTTTCAAGCGTTTCATCCAGCACGGAGGGTTGGCGGTCTGCGTCAAACATTCCTTCGGGGTTCTCCTCGACAAGCCCCTTACTGATGTAAGACTTGATCAACTGCTGATAGCCCGCATCACCCTTTTGGCCGGCCACCTTGCGCAGTTCTTCGATGACATTCTCAGGGATACGAATGGAAATAAGGCGGTTCTCCGCCCCAACCGGTTCTTTTTTCACGGTCCTGGCGGCAGAGGCTTTCCTGGTTTTCCCTTTAAGTTTTTGCGGCATGTTTCACCCCGATGGACAAATTTTGTATATACAGATGGCCGATAGTGTATATACAATCTGAAAAACGTCAACTGTTTTTTTGTGCCATTGACATTCGCGCCAAAAGCCGCTATGTTTCCCGGAACATGCAAGTTCCTCAACATCACTTCGTAAGTTCCGCTAAGCCCGTCCTTCACTCGTCATTGCGACCTGCGAGCAGGGGCCGAAGGCCGACGTGGCAATCTCAACGCAATGACATAGATTGCTTCGTCGCAAAAATCGCTCCTCGCAATGACGAATAAGGAACATGCGCCAGCTTATAAAACTACACCTAAGCATCTCTATGCTCGTGCGAGGAAATTGCTCAAGTTGACGTTCAAAAAGAAATTCCTGCTGGAATCAGCGCTCAGCCATCCGTCCTTTCGTAATGAAAACCCGCGCAACCCCGGCCTGGTGGATTTTGACCGGCTGGAATTCTTCGGCGACACGATCCTGAATTTTGTCATCTGCCGGCGGCTTTATGAAAAGTTTCCGCTGGCGGATGAGGGTGAGCTCAGCAAACTGCGTTCGATTCTCGTCTCGCGTAAAATGCTTTTCCTGCTCGCCAAAAAAACTAAAATTTCAAAACTCGTATGCATCAGCAAAAGCCTGAAAGGGGTCCCCGAGCGCGATAAGGCAAAAATTTTCGCGGATACGTTCGAGGCTTTTTTGGCGGCACTTTATTTCGACCAGGGGCTGCCAAAAACCGTGCGCTGGCTGGAAGCGATTTTCGCTCCCTATTTTGACGCCCGCAGGCTGTACCGCGTCGATCCCAATCCCAAAAGCACGCTGCAGGAAGTCACGCTGAAAGAGTGGCGCGAGTTACCAAAGTACCGGCTTGAACACGGACCTGACGGATTTAAAACAGTCGTCTCGGCAGGACCCAAACTCAAAGCAGAAGCGGCAGGCCGGTCACGGCAGGAAAGCGAAGAAAGGGCTGCCAGCCTGCTTTTGCGGCTGATCCGGGAGAAAACAGCGCAGCGTCTCAAAGCCGAGCGCAAATCTCGCGCCGCTCACTTAAAAAGAGCGTCCTCGCGTAAAAAACGCCGGAAAGCCCGCTGACCTTTTCCCGCCTTGAGATCACTCACCAATTTTGCCATAAGAGCCGGGTCCGCTTTCACGGCAATTTTATCGAGCGGCCCGCTGGCTAAAAGAGAGGCTGGCCCGAACCATTCGCTGTCATGCCCTTCGCCGGCGCCGGATGAGAGCGCGGCCAGAATTTTTTCCGCATGCGCGTAGGCCAGGTAGACTTCCAAACGCAGATTCAGCACACCTTCCAGAGAAACGTCACCCTTGGCATTCAAGTTCCAATCCGCAGAGTATAATTCGAGGTCGTCGGAGGAAATTTTCCCAGGCTCAAAATTTAAATGCCCGCGCACTTCATCGAAACGGCTCGCCCCTTTCGCAAGCGCACTGAGAGATTCAAACTCTTGGATTTCCGCAAGAGCCCGCCAAAGATCCACCGTTCTAAACTCCGCCTGCGTCAGCACGAATTTTCCTGTTCCGGCCGCCGCAGCAAAAAGAGAATCCAGATCATTGAAAGAACCTTTCAGCGCCGCTTCGGCAAACAGTTTTCCGGCAAGCGGAAACGGACCGGCGGCTTCTGCCGTGAAAAGCTGTTCTACGCTCACGCCGTTCGCATCAAAGTTTAATTGATACTCCGGCGCTTTGTCTCCCGCCTGAATGTCCCCATGAACTGAAATTTTTCCACCGCCGGCATCCATGGCTGCCCGTTCTATTTTCCAGCGGCGGTCGTGGTAAGCCGCCTCCAGCACAAAATTCTCACCGCGAAGCGCCAGCGCTTTGGGCACAGCGCGGCTGAGCGTTTTAAAAAAGGGATCCAGCGGCGGCACGAATTTTTCCGCAAACGGCTGCAGGGCCCGTACCGCTTCTGGCAAATCAATCTTGGCGGATTCAAGCGTGAGCTTGGCATCCGGCTTTTGCTCCGGACTGTAAATGGAAAGAGAACCCTTGATCGGCTGTCCGCCGGCTTCCAGGGATCCGTTCTGCATGACCAGTCCCATCTTGGGGTCGTAGTCCAGCTCGAGATTAATATTTTTAAGCCCGGCCTCCCCCGTTTTTGCAATCGCGCCTTTTTCAACACGGATATTCAGAATTTTCTTCAAGCCCTGAATATCGCGCAAATCTCCCTGCCAGTTGGCCAGAATCTTAAGATCGCCGCCAAGTTCATAGCCCTTCAACGCCGGAATCACCGGCCCCCAGCTCGCCGCCGCATGGCGGTTGGTCAGCAGGTTGATTTGGCCGGCACCCGTCGCAAGATCAAGTCCTTTCACGGTCCCCTTGGCTAGAAGCTCATGAAAATGTATCGAAATGTCGCCATCGGCCTGGCGGCCGTTTTTAAGCTGCATTTCCATCGAAAAACGCAGCGGCACCCCCTTGGGTTTATCAAATAAACTTCCGTAGGTAATCACGGCATCGTTGAGATCCAGCGAAGAAAAAACCGCCAGCTGCTGCAACGAGCCCTTGAGAGAAATCTCAAGCCGGCCGGTTCCAGAAAAACCGGTATTCAGCGGAAGGCCTTCGCGAATCCCCAGCAGATAATTAGGAATTTCTTCAAGCGTGATCTCGGGCGCTGAAATACGGAAGTCCTGCACTTCCCGCTGTCCGAGCTTGCCCTGTCCATTCAATTCAATGCGCCCAAACGGCAGATCCAGAAAACTGCGTTTTAAAGACCACTCTTTTTTAGCAAAATCAAGGACGTCCTGGAACTCCACACCCATCACGAGAGGTTTTGAAACCATCATCTGCCCTTTTTGCTCGAGCTCATAAACGACGCCATCCAGCTTGGCGGCGCCGCGCACGTTCATCCAGCCTGCGCCTTTTTCTTTCTCAAAGTGCACCGTACCGCGCAAGGCACCTTCGCGGATCTTGAGCGCCGAGCGGATCTTCACGCTGTCGCTCCACGCCGGCAGGTCTTTGGCATCCAGCTGCAAAACTCCGCGCAGCGCCGCCTTATTCCAGTTCCATCCGGCCAAACCGTCCATGCGAAGATCGCATTGGCCCGAAATTCCCGACGCGGTACCTGGCAGATCCGCGTGAAATTCCATCTGCATCATCTTCAGGGTGCCAAGCGGTTTTAAATCCAGCGAAAGATTCTGCAAAACCGCCTTCTCGAAAGGATCCTGTTCAGCCATTTGAACCTGCACCTCGCCGGTCGAAACATGAATTTGGCGGATGAGGAATTTACGGATGATCAGCGGGAAGGCATCGGGTTCCAGCGTAACGCTTCGCGCTTTGAGCTCGGCAGGGCGGGCGCCCTTGAGCTGCATCTTGACGCCGGAAAACTGCACTTGAAACACGGGGAAATAGCGGAAAGAAACCGACTCGTAGGTGAATGAACCGTGCAGAGAAGTTTCAAGCGGAGAGAGAATTTGCTCGCGAATAATTTCGGGGCGGATACTGCGGGGGACGACATAAAACACAACGGCCGCGCTCACCGCCAAAACCAAAGTCACAGCACCTGCGGCGATGCCCCAGCGTCTCATAAATCATAAACCTTATGGTTAGTAAGAAGACCCCGAAGAAGACATACCCTGAACGGGCTGGTAACTATAATCTTCCAAAAAACCCTGACAGCCGGAAAGGCATGCGAGCGTAAACAGGAGCAGGACTGACGAGAGCCAGAGTCGCATTAACGCTTCGTGTATTGAAAACGTTTGCGCGCGCCTTTCTGACCGAACTTTTTGCGTTCTTTTTCGCGGGGATCGCGCGTAAGAAGTTTGATTTTCTTGAAAATCGGACGCAGAGTTTCATCGTAAGACACAAGCGCGCGGGCAATGCCCAAACGCACGGCGCCGGCCTGTCCTGCAATGCCGCCGCCTAAAACACGGGCGCGCACGCGGAAACGATCTTCCAGCTTCGCGATGCGAAAAGGTTCCTGGAGAAACGCCGCCAGGTCTTCGCGGCCAAAATACTGCTGGGGGTTGCGGCCGTTCACCGAGGCCCCTTTAGCGCCCGGCACAAGCCACACACGGGCAATCGCTGATTTTCTCCGTCCGGTTGCGTAAAAGGTACTTTCTGAAGCCGGCATATGCTTTATCTCCGTCCTTTAAGTTTTGATCTCAAACGGCACCGGCTGCTGCGCCTGGTGCGTATGCTTGTCACCGGCGAACACGCGAAGCCGGCGCAGCATTTCGCTGCGAAGTCTGTTTTTGGGAAGCATCCGTTTCACCGCCTCGGAAATCACGGCATCCGGATGTTTTTTAATGAGGTCTTCAAAGGGATACGTTTTGAGGCCGCCGTCAAAACCGGTGTAGTGATCATAAATCTTGTCGGTTCTTTTCTTGCCGGTGACGTGAACCTTGCTCGCGTTCAGCACCACGACCTGATCGCCGCAGAGCTGGTCGTGCGAATAGCAGGTCTTGCCTTTGCCCATGAGAAGCGCGGCAATGCCTGTGGCGAGACGGCCAAGCGTCTTTCCGTTAGCGTCAATTAAATAGGTCTTGCGGTTAAAATCTTTTTCAGTAGCCCTGTAAGTCTTCATACGATCTCCATGTGTCAAAAAAGGTTGCGTAGTGTATCAAACATCCCGGGGACTGTCAAAAGCATCTTTGCCTGCCAGGAGAATACCGCCTTAAAAAGCCATTATTTCGTCTGTATCCTCAAGAGTATCAATAAGTTACGTCTATCAGACTCAATCCATGCGCCGGCGCGTTGAAAAAAGCGTTCTTGCGGCTGCGGGCCGCCAGAAACCTTTTCAGGTCTTCGGGTTTGAGCCGGCCATAGCCAGCTTCGATCAACGCCCCCGCCAAATTCCGGACCATGTGATACAAAAAGCCGTTCGCCCGTACCCTCAAAATAATCTCGGGTCCCCTTTTCACAATCTTGAAACTGTGGATGCGCCGTACAGGATCACGCACCGCGCTGTTCGTCGAGCAGAACGCGCTGAAATCATGTTTGCCAATAAAGATTTTTGCGGCACTCTTCATCGCGGCAACATCCAGGGGCCGCGGCACATGTAAAAAATGCCGGGCCCGCAGCGGCGAGCGCACCGGATCATTCCAGATGCGGTATTCGTAAACTTTGGACTTTGCCGAAAAACGGGCATGAAAATCAGAAGGAACTTCAGTGACTTCCCGAACCGCGGCTTCCTGCGGCAGATAGTAATTCAGCCCGGCCTGAATCCGCCGCGCTGGCAGTACCGTCACCGCGCGAATGTGTACGACCTGGTGCACGGCATGCACGCCCGTATCGGTGCGGCCACTGGCCGCTTTGATTTTGGTCCGCCGGTTAAAAAGTTTGGAGAGCGCTTTCTCAAGCTCGCTCTGTACGGTCCGTTTGCCGGGCTGGCGCTGGAAGCCGAAGAACGCCGCCCCGTCGTACTCAAGCGTCAGCTTGAAGGAACGTTCAGGCAATTCCGGCTTTTTTTTCACCGTACCGCGGCAGGCTTGCGAATACCCGCCCAAAGCTCCGCAATCTGGACGGCATTAAGCGCCGCGCCTTTGCGGATCTGATCGCCGCTGACAAAAAGACCCAGAGAGTTTGCACAGGCCGGATCTTTGCGCAAGCGTCCGACCAGAATTTCATCCCGGCCATCGGCCTCAATCGGCATGGGAAAGTGATTGCGCTCACTGTCATCCACGAGGCGCAGGCCTTCGCCTGCGGCAATGGCTTTGCGCGCAGCCTCCAGAGAAATGGATTTTTCCTGCTCGATCAAAATCGATTCGGAATGCGCGCGAAAAACCGGCACGCGGATTGTCGTCGGGAAAATAGCAATCTCCGGATCCCCCAGAATCTTGTGGGTTTCTTTGATCATTTTGGTTTCTTCTTCGCAAAAACCTTCGCTGTTAAGCTTGGTGTTGTGCGAAAAAAGATTAAACGCCACCTGATGCGGGAATACTTCGCGGGTCAGCGGCTTTCCGGCCAGAAATTCCGCGGCCTGGTTCCGCAGTTCATCCATGGCCCTCTGCCCCGCCCCGCTAACCGCCTGATAAGTTGAAACCACGATACGTTTGATACGCGAAAGTTTATACAGCGGGAAAACCGGCACCAGCATGATGATCGTCGAACAGTTGGGGTTGGCAATGATGCCCTTGTGCTTGGCGATTTCCTGCGGGTTAATTTCCGGAACCACCAGAGGC